>NZ_JBSFPS010000023.1:0-57167 GCF_053588315.1 Streptosporangium sp. NPDC003464
AGCGCGTCGGTCAAGGAGTCGTGGGAGGGCATCCGGATCTTCGACATCAGTGACAAGAAGAATCCGAAGTACGTCAAGGCGGTGGAGACCAACTGCGGTTCCCACACCCTGACCCTCGTCCCGGGCAAGGGTCGCGACCGGCGCAACGTCTATCTCTACGCCTCCTCCTACAACCCGTCGGCGAGCTTCCCCGACTGCCAGCCGCCGCACGACAAGATCTCGATCGTCAAGGTGCCGCTGCGCGACCCGGCGGCGGCGGCGGTCGTCGCCACCCCCGTGGTCTTCCCCGACGGAGGCAACGAGACCCAGCCGGGCCTGCTGCTGCCGACCAGCGGCTGCCATGACATCACCGTCTACCCGGAGAAGGACGTCGCCGCCGGGGCCTGCATGGGCGACGGCGTGCTGTTCGACATCTCCGACCGGGCGAACCCGGTGGTCACGGCCCGCGTCACCGACCCGAACTTCGCGTTCTGGCACTCGGCGACGTTCAACAACACCGGCACCAAGGTCGTCTTCACCGACGAGCTCGGCGGCGGCGGCGGGGCCACCTGCAACGAGGCCACCGGACCGAACCGGGGCGCCGACGCCATCTTCGACATCAGGAACGGCCGGCTCGACTTCAGGAGCTACTTCAAGATCTCGCGGTACCAGGCCGACACCGAGAACTGCGTCGCGCACAACGGCTCGCTGATCCCGGTCAAGGGCAAGGACATCATGGTCCAGGCGTGGTACCAGGGCGGTGTCTCGATCCTGGACTTCACCGACTCCGCCGCCCCGCGGGAGATCGGCTTCTTCGAGCGCGGTCCCGAGCCGAACGGCGGCGGGGGCGGCATCTGGTCGGCCTACTACTACAACGGCTACATCTACGGCAGCGACTTCCACCACGGACTCGACGTCCTCAAGGTCAGCGACCGGCGTACGGACCCGGCCAGGAGCGTCCGCCTGGACCGGCTGAACGTGCAGACCCAGGCCTCCTACCGGCAGGGACACGGCCACTGATCACCGGTGGCGCACGGCCACTGATCACCGGCGGCCGCTGATCACCGGCGGAAGGGGCGGCGGGAGTCTCCCGCCGCCCCTTCCCACGTCCGTATGGTGTGCGCCCCGGGCTCAGGCGGGCGGGACGAAGCCGCCGGGGGTGGGACCGGGAGACCGGGGCGCGGGCGGCGCCATGGGGCCGGGTGCCCGCTGGGGCTGCGGCTGATGGGGAGCCTGCTGGTAGGGCTGGGGCGCGGGCGCCTGCCAGTGGGGCTGGTGCGGCCCTGGCGCCTGCGGGCCGGGCTGCGGCTGGTAGGGCCCCGGCCCCTGGGCCTGCGGCTGGTAGGGGTGGGGCCCCTGCCGCTGGGCCTGGGACGGCTGCTGGGCGGGATGCCGCCGGGCGTCCGCCTGGCGGGCCAACCGTATCTGGTCACGGCGGCGGCGCTCGGCCAGGACCGCGGTCAGGTAGGCGAACGGCGGCACGCCCGGTGGCGGGGGCGGCGAGACGAAGGCCGACATCTCGGCGGTGATGCGCGCGCCCATCTCGTGCTGGACCACCGGGGACAGGTCGTGCCAGCGCAGGAGGTACTGTCTGGCGGTGGCGGCGACCCCCTCGGGCAGCCGCGACAGCTCCAGCGTCGCCGCCCACGCGGCGAGCTGCGGCGGCATCTCCAGCAGCGGGCCGTACTGCCGGGGGCCGCGCTCGGAGATCACGATGGTGCCCGCGAAGATGTCGCCGAGCCGCTTGCCCTTCTCCGAGATCAGCGAGCTGATCAGCGCGGGCGCGCCGCTGAGCGTCCAGAACTCCAGCACTCCGGCCAGGCCCCGGAACAGGGCCTGCCGGAACCGCTCGGGGCTGCCGTCGTCGCTGACCACCCGGAGCCCGAGGGCGAGCTTGCCGAGGCTGCGGCCGCGCGAGAGCGTCTCGAAGATCACCGGATAGCCGACGAGCACGAGCACGGTGAGCGCGATGTAGATCATCGTCACCAGCGCCTCGTCGGCGGTGAAGACCAGCGCGCCGACCACGAAGGACGCGCCGAACAGCGTTACGAGCTGGACCGCCATGTCGATGAGCAGCGCCGCGGCCCTGCTCGGAATCTGGGCGGTCCGGACCTCGACGACAACGGCCTCGCCGGTTACGACATCGGACACAGTCAGCACCTTACCCGTGACGGGACGGGCCGGCCGCGGCCGGCCCGCGAACATGAAACGGCGCTCCTTTTCGGCGAGAACCGCCTTTTCATCGAGAGCCGCCACCGGGCCCGCACCGGCACCCCGCCCCGCGTCACGGCGGCCTTCCGGAACCCGGCCGTCGGAGCCCTGTGAAAAGCAGGCCACGCCAATATCCCCCGCGCCCGGCGCGAATGCCTCCACAACCGTCACGGTCCCTGATCAGCAGGCGCAGATTACCTGGTCGTGGGGTTATGTGATTGTGTGCCCCGGGTATCACCAGCGAAGGTCAGGTCACCCCCGGAATTTCCCGTAAGCGGCAGACCGTCCAAAGGATTGACCATGGAAGAGCTGATGCAGCGCCGGACCGAAGTGCTGACACGGGTGCAGGAGATCCGGAGGTCCGAGGACAGGCTGCAGGAGGAGGCGACAGACCTTGAGCGGGAACTGGCCGGCCTCCACCCGACCCTCGCGAGCAAGTGGCTGACCTGGGAGACCTACTCCAGCGGGGCGACTTTTGTCGGATATCTCTACAACATGGGCTTCAATCAGTACGTTTCGGTGGACAGCAGTGGCACATGGCTCTACGCGGCGGCTCCCACGACCGCTGAAGCGCTGCGCTGGAACTTCTGGCAGTCCTCCACCGGCGGCCTTGTGATGACCGCGACGGTGGGGCCGTCCACCCGCTTTTTCAACTGGAGGCCCGTGACGGGCGCCTGCAAACTGTATGACATCTACGACACGATGAACGCGACTCAATGGAAGCGGAGTGGAGCCTTCGACGGCGACCAGTTTCAGATCCTGAATCCGAGCAACAAGGAGAACATCGGATGCTGGTCCACCCAAAACAACGAGTTGTACAACAGAAGAAACGTCGTCCACCAGGACTTCGGATTCCTGTACTTCGATGTAAAACAATTCTCTGCGGATGACCATCTGATCTACAGCGCGTACATGAAGGAGGCCGACGGCCTCGGCCCGGCGTGATCTCTCCCGGTCGAGGCCGGCGCGGTCGCGGCGGAGGGTGCCGGACGCCGGGGTCCGTCCGCCGGCCGGCCTGCGGGCCGCGCCGGACGCGGCCGGTGATGTGTGACGCAGGTCACAGATTCTCCGGTTTACATCCATGTAATCGATTACATAATCTGATGTAATCGATTACATGGAGGGCTGATGGCACGTATCAAGGATGTGGCCGCGCATGCGGGCGTCTCCGTCGCCACGGTCTCCCGGGTTCTGAACGACAACCCGTCGGTGACGGAGGAGACCCGGACCCGGGTCTACGCCGCCATGAGGGAGCTCAACTACGTCCCCAACGCGGTGGCGCGCTCGCTGCGCACCGAGGCGACCAAGACCCTCGGCCTGATCATCGGCGACATCGTCAACCCGTTCTTCGCCGAGCTGGCCAGGGCGGTCGAGGACGCGGCGCGGGCGGCCGGCTACACCGTGATCATCGGCAACGCCGACGAGCGCGCCGAGGAGCAGGACCACTACGTGCGCACGCTCCTGGAGCAGCGGGTCGACGGCCTGCTGATCTGCCCCACCGCCGAGGTCACGCCGCTGGTGCAGGAGATCGCGCGGTCCGGAGGGCCGCTGGTCTTCCTGGACCGCACGCTTCCCGGCGTGCACGTGCCGTCGGTCCGGGTCGACGGGACCGACGCGATCAGGGCGCTGGTCGCCCACCTGCGCGAGCTCGGGCACCGGCGGATCGGCTTCATCTCCGGCCCCGCCAGGCTGTCCACCGGCCGGGAACGGACGGACGCCTTCCTGGTGGCGATGGCCGAGCACGGCCTGGAGATCCGCCCGGAATACATCGAGGCGGGGGACTTCCGCTCGGGCAGCGGCCGCGCGCTCACCGCCAGGCTGCTCGACCTCCCCGAGCCGCCCGAGGTGATCTTCGCGGGCGACAACCTGATGACCCTGGGCGCGCTGGACGAGATACGGGCGCGCGGCCTGCGCATTCCCGAGGACGTGGCGCTGGCGTCGTTCGACGACGTCTCGTGGTTCCCGCACGTCACCCCTCCGGTGACCGCGATCAGCCAGCCCGCCGCCGAACTCGGGAAGCGGGGCGTGCGGGTGATCCTCGACCGTCTCGGCGGGCGGCCGGCCGAGTCGGTGGCCCTGCCCGCCGTCCTGGTGGTCCGCCAATCATGTGGGGAAGGAAGGAACGTCTCGTGAACGACGAGATCCTCCGGGTCGAAGGTCTGCGCAAGGGGTTCCCGGGTGTGGTCGCGCTGGACGGGGTCGACTTCAGCCTCCGCTCCGGCGAGGTCCACGTCCTGCTCGGGGAGAACGGCGCGGGCAAGAGCACGCTGATCAAGATGCTCTCCGGGGCCTACCACCCCGACGGAGGGCGGATCCTCGTCGACGGGGAGCCGGTCGAGATCCGCACCGCGGGCGACGCGCAGCGGCTCGGCATCGCCACCATCTACCAGGAGTTCAACCTGGTCCCCCAGCTCACCGTCGGGGAGAACCTCGCTCTCGGGCGCCCGCCCCGCCGCTTCGGCTTCGTCGACACCAAGCGGATGCACGAGCAGGCGCGGGAGCTGCTGCAGCGGGTCGGCGTCGAGGTCGACCCGCGCACGCCGGTGGCACGGCTGGGCATCGCGCGCATGCAGATGGTCGAGATCGCCAAGGCGCTGGGCCTGAACGCCCGCGTGCTCATCATGGACGAGCCGACCGCGGTGCTCACGACCACCGAGGTCGAGCGGCTGTTCGGCATCGTCCGGCAGCTGCGCGAGCAGGGGGTGGCGATCGTGTTCATCACCCATCACCTTGAGGAGATCCCGCAGATCGGCGACCGGGTCACCGTGCTGCGTGACGGCCGCTCGGTGGCCGAGGTCCCGGCGACCACCTCGGAGGACGAGCTGGTCAGGCTCATGGTCGGCCGCCCGATCGACCAGCAGTACCCCCGGGAGCCGGCGCCGCCGGGCGGTCCCCTGCTGCAGGTGCGGGGGCTCCGCAGGGAAGGAGAGTTCGCCGACGTCTCCTTCGAGGTGCGCGCCGGGGAGGTCGTGGGCCTGGCGGGGCTGGTCGGCGCGGGCCGTACCGAGGTCGCGCGGTCGATCTTCGGCGCGGACGCCTACGACTCCGGCGAGGTCCTGGTGAACGGCCGCCCGCTGGCCCGCGGCGACGTGCACGCCGCCATGGAGGCCGGCCTCGGCCTGGTCCCGGAGGACCGCAAGGGCCAGGGACTGGTGCTCGGCGCCGACGTGGGGGAGAACCTCGGCCTGGTCACGCTGCGGCGGGCCAGCCGCGGCGGCTTCGTCGACAGGACGGGGCAGCGCAGGGCGGCCGCCGAGGTGGCCCAGCAGCTCGGCGTGCGGATGAGCGGCCTCGGCCAGGAGGTCCGCACGCTGTCGGGCGGCAACCAGCAGAAGATCGTCATCGGGAAGTGGCTGCTCGCCAAGGCGAGCGTGCTCATCCTCGACGAGCCCACGCGGGGTGTGGACGTGGGGGCCAAGGTCGAGATCTATCAACTGATCAATTCGCTCACCGCCTCCGGGCACGCGGTGCTCATGATCTCCAGCGATCTCCCCGAGATCCTGGGCATGAGCGACCGGGTGCTGGTGATGGCCCGCGGCCGGCTCGTCGGGGAGCTCGCCGCCGGTGAGGCTACACAGGACTCGGTGATGGCCCTGGCCGTCGCCGAGGTGGAGGATGCTCGTGTCCACTAACGTGCTGCAGCGCAAGCCCCCGGGCCGCAAACCGCCGGCCACCGCCTGGCTGGGCGAGAACGGCGCGCTGGTCGCACTGGTCGTGCTCGCGGTCGCGCTCTCGCTGCTGTCGGGCGACTTCCTGACCGTGACCAACCTGCTCAACGTCGGCGTGCAGGCGGCGGTCACCGCGATCCTCGCCTTCGGCGCCACCTTCGTCATCATCACCGGCGGCATCGACCTGTCGGTCGGCTCCGTCGCCGCCCTCTCGGCGATCGTGCTGGCCTGGACCGCGACCGACACGGGCCTGCCGTGGCCGCTGGCCACTGTGATCGCCCTCGCTGTCGGCCTCGGGTGCGGGCTGGTCAACGCCGCGCTGATCGCCTACGGCAAGCTGCCGCCGTTCATCGCCACGCTGGCCATGCTCGGCATCGCCCGCGGCCTGGCCCTGGTGATCTCCCAGGGCAGCCCGATCGCGATGCCGGAGGCGGTCTCCCACCTGGGCGACACCATCGGCGACTACCTGCCGGTCCCGGTCGTCGTCATGGTGGTCATGGGCGTCATCACGGCCGTGATCCTGAACCGGACCTACACCGGGCGCGCGATGTACGCCATCGGCGGCAACGAGGAGGCCGCCCGGCTGTCCGGCATCAACGTCAACCGGCGCAAGCTCATCACCTACGCCCTGTCCGGGCTCTTCGCCGCGGTCGCGGGCATCGTCCTGGCCAGCCGGCTGGCCTCGGCCCAGCCCCAGGCGGCCGCCGGCTACGAGCTGGACGCCATCGCCGCCGTCGTCATCGGCGGGGCGAGCCTGTCCGGCGGCAAGGGCCGGGCCTTCGGCACCTTCGTCGGCGCGCTCATCCTCGCGGTGCTGCGCAACGGCCTCAACCTGCTCTCCGTCTCCGCCTTCTGGCAGCAGGTCGTGATCGGAGTGGTGATCGCGCTCGCGGTCCTGCTCGACACCCTGCGTCGCCGTGGAACCAACTGAACCCATCGGGGGAACACCATGAAACGCACCATCACTCTCGTCGCGGCCGGCGCCGCGCTCGCCCTGGGGCTGACGGCCTGTGGCTCGGGCTCGTCCTCCTCCTCTTCCGGCTCCGGGGGATCCGGGGCGGCCGGAGGGGACGTCAAGCTCGGCATGTCGGTCTCCACCCTGAACAACCCCTACTTCGTCCAGCTCCGCAAGGGCGCCGAGGACGAGGCCAAGAAGCAGGGGGTCGCGCTGACCGTCACCGACGCCCAGAACGACGCCTCGCAGCAGGTCAACCAGATCCAGAACTTCGCCAGCCAGAACATGAAGGCGATCATCATCAACCCGGTCGACTCCGACGCCGCCGGGCCCGCGGTGAAGGCCGCCGAACGCTCCAAGATCCCGGTGATCGCCGTCGACCGCGTGGTCAACGGCGCCACCGTGGCCCAGACCGTGGCCTCCGACAACGTCGCCGGCGGCAAGCTGGCGGCCCAGGAGCTGGCCAAGCAGATGGGGGAGAAGGGCAAGGTCGCCGTCCTTCAGGGAGTGCCCGGCACCTCCGCCTCCCGTGACCGCGGCCAGGGCTTCACCGAGGGGATCAAGGCGTACCCGGGCATCCAGGTGGTCGCCCAGCAGCCCGCCGACTTCGACCGGACCAAGGGCCTGGACGTCATGACCAACCTGCTGCAGTCCAACCCCGGCATCACCGGGGTGTTCGCCGAGAACGACGAGATGGCCCTGGGCGCGATCAAGGCGCTGGGCGCCAAGGCGGGCGGCGAGATCAAGATCGTTGGCTTCGACGGCACCCCGGACGGCCTCAAGGCCATCGAGGCGGGCACGATGAGCGCCAGCATCGCCCAGCAGCCGCAGCTCCTCGGCCAGCAGGCCGTGCAGGGCGCGATCAAGGCGGCGAAGGGAGAGAAGGTCGAGGCCACGGTGGCCGTGCCGGTCAAGGCCGTGACCAAGGACAACGTCGCAGAGTTCGCGGGCTCGTGATGACCGCCCGCGGTGACGACGCCGGGCCGGCGCCCGAGGGCGCCGGCGGGCGGCGCGGGGAGGAGCCGGCGCCGCCGTTCGAAATGATCGTCGTGGGGTCGGTCAACGCCGACCTGGTGATCCGGGTCGATCGGCGTCCCATGCCGGGCGAGACCGTGATCGGCTCCGATCTCGCCACCTATCCCGGGGGGAAGGGCGCCAACCAGGCCGTCGCCGCGGCCCGGCTCGGCGCCCGTGTGGCCCTGCTCGGCAGGGTCGGCTCCGACGGCAACGGCGAGTTCCTGCGCAAGGCGCTCTCCGGTGACGGCGTGGACCTGGACCGTCTCACCGACACCCCGGGACCGAGCGGCGTCGCGGTGATCACCGTCGGGGCGGACGGGGACAACAGCATCATCGTGTCGCCGGGGGTCAACGCGCGGCTGAGCGAGGACGACATCGCCGCGGCGGCCGACCTGCTGGCCTCGGCGCGGGTCGTCTCCCTGCAGCTGGAGAGTCCCCTCGCCACGGTGGTGGCCGCCGCCCGGACGGCGGCCCGGGTGGTCTTCAACCTGTCGCCGCCCGCCGCCGTCCCCGACGAGCTGCTGGCGGTCTGCGACCCGCTCGTCGTCAACGAACACGAGGCCGCGCTCCTGCTCGGCGGGCCCGGCGAGCCCGAACAGCAGGCGCGGGCCCTGCTCGCGCTCGGCCCCCGCTCGGCGGTCCTCACGCTGGGGGCCGACGGCGCGGTCGTCGCGGAGCCGGGCACGGTCACCGCGGTGCCGAGCCCCCGGGTGGAGGCCGTCGACACCACGGGTGCCGGTGACGCGTTCACCGGGGCGCTGGCCTGGCGCCTGGCCCGGGGCGACGGCCTGGCCGACGCCACCGCCTTCGCGGTCCGGGTGGGCGCCGCCTCGGTGCGCGCGCCCGGCGCGCAGAGTTCCTATCCGTATCCGGAGGATCTGGAGGGCCTGTGAAACGCACGGGGATCCTCAACTCCGCCCTGTCCGGCGCGCTCGCCCGCCTCGGTCACACCGACGAACTGCTCGTCTGCGACAGCGGGATGCCGCTGCCGCCCGGTGTCGAGGTGGTCGACCTCGCCTTCCTGCCGGGCATCCCGGCCTTCGCCGACGTGCTCGACGGGATCCTCGCCGAGCTCGTCGTGGAGGGGGCCACCGCCGCCCGGGAGGTCCGTACGGCCAACGCCGGATGCGACGCCCTGCTCAGCACCCGCCTGCCGGACCTGACCTATGTCCCGCACGAGGAGCTCAAGCGGCTGGCCCGCGCCAGCCGGCTGGTCGTGCGCACCGGCGAGGCGCGGCCGTACGCCAACGTGCTGCTGCGGTGCGGGGTCGCCTTCTAGGTCCTCGGCCGCCGCGTCCCGTCCCCCGCCTCCCGCGGCGTGGGACGGGGCGGCGCCGATCCCGCGCGGAGCCGCCGGACGGCGGACCCGGCCGCCGTCCGAGGGGCGGGACCGCGGACGCGCCCGCGCGTGGAGCCGCCGGGAGGCGGGCCCGTCCGCCGTCTCGGAGGCGGGACTGTGGATACGCTTTCCGGGTGGACATCGACGCCTTTGTCAGCGCGCACCGCCCGGTCTGGGACCGCCTGGAGGATCTCATCCGGCGCCGCAGGTCGCTGAACGGCGCCGAGATCGACGAGCTGGTGGACCTCTACCAGCGGGTCGCCACGCATCTGTCCATCGTGCGCTCGGGGTCGGCCGACCCGATCCTGGTGGGCCGCCTGTCGGCGCTGGTCGCCCGGGCCCGCTCGGCGGTCACCGGAGCGCACACCCCCGCCTGGCGGGAGTTCGTCCGCTTCTTCACGGTCTCCTTCCCGGTGGTCGCCTACCGGGCCCGCTGGTGGTGGCTCGGCACGACCGCCGCGTTCGTCCTGGTCAGCGCGGTCGTCGCCGTCTGGGTGGCGGGCGATCCCAGCGTCCAGGCCGCGATCGCCACGCCCGAGGAGATCACCCGGCTCGTCGAACACGACTTCGCCGACTACTACTCCGAGCACCCCGCGGCCTCCTTCGCCGGGCAGGTCTGGGTCAACAACGCCTGGGTCTCGATACAGGTCATCATCATGGCCATCCTGCTCGGCCTGCCGATCCCCTACATCCTGTGGCAGAACGCGCTCAACGTGGCCGTCTCCGCCGGGCTGATGGCCTCGCGCGACAAGCTGGACATCTTCTTCGGCCTGATCACCCCGCACGGCCTGCTGGAGCTGACCGCGGTGTTCCTCGCCGCGGCCGTCGGCATGCGCCTGGGCTGGACCGTCGTCGACCCCGGCCCCCGCAAGCGCGGCGAGGCCCTCGCCGAGCAGGGCAGGGCCGTCATGAGCGTGGCCCTCGGCCTGGTCGTGGTGCTGCTCGTCTCCGGGCTCATCGAGGGGCTGGTCACCCCCTCCGGCCTGCCCACCTGGGCGCGCATCGGCATCGGAGTGGTCGCCGAGGCGGCCTTCCTCGCCTACGTGATCTATTTCGGCCGCCGGGCCCTGGCCGCCCAGGAGACCGGCGACCTGGAGCGGGCCCCCGACCTCGCGCCGAGCGCCGGCTGAGGCCGCGCCGCCCGGCGGTCACAGCCGGCCCGCCGCCTTCAGCGCCAGGTAGGCGTCGGCCAGGGCGGGCGCGATCTGCTCCGGCGTGGCGTCCACGACCTCCACGCCCTGGCGGCGGAGCCGGGCGGTGATCCTGCGCCGGTCGGCGTTCTGGTGCTCGGCCGCCGCCGCGTCGTAGACCAGCTCGGGCGTGCCGCGCCCGGCGGCCATGGCGGCCACCTGCGGGTCGGAGACGGCGGCCAGGAGCACCAGGTGCCGCGAGGAGAGCTGGGGGAGCATCGGCAGGAGCCCCTCCTCCAGCGACGCCGAGTTCAGGTCGGTCAGCACGACGACCAGGCAGCGCCGCTTGGCCCGGGCCAGGACGGCCGCGACCATGCCGGCCGAGTCGGCCTCGACGAGCTCGGCCTCAAGCGGTGCCATGGAGTTGACCAGCGACGACAGCAGGTCGGTACGGCCGGCGCCGGACACCCAGGCGCGCACCGCGCGGTCGTAGGCCAGGAAGTCGACCCGGTCGCCGGCGCGGGCGGCCAGCGCGGCCAGCAGCAGCGCCGCGTCCATCGACCAGTCCAGCCGGGGCCAGCCCGGCACGGTCGCCGCCGCGCCGTACCGGCCGCCGGACCCGTCCCGCGGGCCCGCCGGCGGGACGGGGGCCGTGCCCACCCGGCCGGCCGAGGTGCGCCCGGTGTCCAGGACGATCAGGACCCGCCGGTCGCGCTCGGGCCGCCAGGTGCGGACCACCACGTCGTTGCGGCGGGCGGTGGCCCGCCAGTCGATCGAGCGGACGTCGTCGCCGACCACGTACTCGCGGAGCGAGTCGAACTCGGTGCCCTGCCCCCTGACCATCGACGGGTGCTGGCCCTCCAGCTCCCTGAGCCTGGACAGCTTGGCGGGCAGGTGCTTGCGGCTGAGGAACGGCGGCAGCACCCGCACCGACCAGGGCACCCGGTGGGAGCCCTGGCGGCCCGCGATGCCCAGCGGCCCCAGCGTGCGCACCGTGACCGTGACCGCCTCGCGGTCGCCCCGGCGGGTGGGGGTGAGCGTCATGGTGAGGCGGCGGCGCTCACCGGGGGGGACGTCCAGCGGCAGGTGCCGCGGGCCGGCCCCGGCCGAGGGGGGCCAGGCGTCCCTGAGCACCCCCCGGGCCCGGCGGGGGCCGGGGTTCTCCACGACCAGCTCGACCGTGGCGGACTCGCCGAGCCGTACCAGCCGGTCGCCCGAGCGGGTGAACCGCAGCGGACGCACGCCCGCGGCCAGCAGCAGGTCGACCACGACCAGCGCCAGCAGGAGCAGCGCCACCCCGGCCACGGCCGCTCCCGGCCGGGGGGCGAACAGCACGACCAGCGTGCCCAGCAGAGCCAGCAGGGCGGCCCGTCCCGTCAGTGCCATCGGCTCAGCGGGGGACGGGGACGGAGGCGAGGATGGCGTCGATCAGGCCGTCGGCGGTCGCGCCCTCCAGCTCGGCCTCGGGACGGAGCTGGATCCGGTGCCGCATCGACGGCCTGGCGAGCGCCTTGACGTCGTCCGGGGTCACGTAGGAGCGGCCGGACAGCCAAGCCCAGGCCCGGGCCCCGGCCAGCAGCGCGGTGGCGCCACGCGGCGAGACGCCGAGCTGCAGCGACGGCGACTGGCGGGTGGCCCTGGCGATGTCGACGATGTAGCCGAGCACCTCGGGGCCGGCGTGGACCCGGCTGACCGCCACGCGGCCGGCGTCCAGGTCGGCGATGGTGGCCACGGCCTTGACGTGGGACAGGTCGCGCGGGTCGAAGCCCAGCGCGTGCCGCTCCAGCACCGCGATCTCCTGCTCGCGGGGCGGCAGCGGGACGGTCAGCTTGAGCAGGAACCGGTCGAGCTGCGCCTCGGGGAGCTGGTAGGTGCCCTCGTACTCGACGGGGTTCTGGGTGGCGGCCACGATGAACGGCTCGGGCAGCCCGCGCGGCTTGCCGTCCACGCTGACCTGCCGCTCCTCCATCGCCTCCAGCAGCGCCGCCTGCGTCTTGGGGGGCGTGCGGTTGATCTCGTCGGCGAGCAGCAGATTGGTGAAGACCGGTCCCTGCCGGAACTCGAACTCCGACGTCTTCGCGTCGTAGATCAAGGAGCCGGTGACGTCACCCGGCATCAGGTCGGGAGTGAACTGCACCCGCTTGAAGTCCAGCGAGAGCGCCGCCGCCAAGGTCCTGACCAGCAGGGTCTTGGCCACGCCCGGCACGCCTTCGAGCAGCACGTGCCCCCGGCACAGGAGCGCGATCACCAGCCCGGTGACCACGGCGTCCTGGCCGACGACGGCCTTGGAGACCTCGGCGCGCAGGCTCCCCAGCGCGTCTCGGGCGGCGTCCGCGCCGGGCGTCTCCGCCGGGCCGCCGTGCTCCGGTGGCGTGGTCACCGAGCCTCCTCTGCCGGCTCCGGCCGCACGGCGGCGCCGTGCCTGAGGGCCCGCTCGCTAAACTCGCTCACGACTCTTTGACCTGCCTCTCCAACATGTCCAGATATGCGGCCAGGGCTACCAGCCCGGCCTCGTCAGCCGGCGGCGGGCCGTACAGGGCGGCACCCACGTGGAAGCCCGCCTGCCCGGTCCGTCCGGCGATCGCCTCGACCTTCGCCTCCGGCCCGGCCGCGGAGGGCAGGCCGAGCCGGGGGGTGACCCGGTCGACGAAACTCGTGCGCAGGGCGGTGGCGGCCCTGTCGCGGGCCCGCCTGGCCCGGTAGAGCCTGGCCCGCCCCTCCACCGTCTCGGCCGCCCTGACCACGACGGGCAGCCGCTCGGCCACCACCGGGCCGAGCCGGCGGCCCCGCCAGAGTGCCAGCAGGACGACCACGACGCCCACCTGCACCACGGCCCATCTGACCCCCTCGGGGATCATGCCGTAGAAGCCCTGCTCGCCCGCGGTGCCCGCGGCGGCCTCGGGGGCCACCAGCCAGATCAGGGCGGGCCTGGCCCCGGCGAGGTTCAGGGCCAGGGCGGCGTTGCCGTCCTCGGCCAGCCGCAGGTTGGTCATGAACGCCCCGTCGCCCACGACCGTGACCGTCCTGCCCGCGCCGGCGTGGCTGACCAGGGTGGACGCGCCGCGGGCCGGGTAACAGCCGGTCGCCCCCGCCGGGACGGTGAAGGCGGTGCCGCCCATGTGGGCGCTGCCCGCCCGGGTCGCGGCCGGCAGGTCGCACCGGGGCTCGCGGGAGCGCGTCCGCACGTTCTCGGTGGGGCCCATGCCCGGGGTGAGCAGTTCCTGGTGCGGCTGCGCGCCGACCACGAGCAGGTCGGCGCGGATCGCGCCGAGCCGCTCGGCCTCTTCCTCGGTGAGGAAGGAGGTGTCGCTGAGCAGCAGCGTGTGGTCGCCGGGGCCGGCGGCCTCCACCTCGGCGACCGAGGTGACCCGGGTGACCCGCACGCCGTGGGCCCGCAGCAGCTGGGCCAGCCCCTTGCCGCCGGACAGCGAGGTGTCGGCGGGGTCGAGCGGCCGGCCCGCGCCGGAGCCGCTGAGCAGCACGCCGATGACGGCGCCGGCGACCACGATCAGCGCGACCAGCAGGAAGCCCCGGCCACTGCGCCACAGGCCCGCGGCGGTCGGGGAGGTGGACGTCGACCCGGTCCCCGGGGCGGCGGCGAGGCTCATGAGGGCACCGCCTCCGCGGCGGCGGCCACGGCGACGGTGACGGTGGCGACGGCTGCGGCGACGGAGACCGCGGCCGTGCCGGCTGCGGCGGTGGCGAGGCTCATGGGGTCACCGCCTCCGCGGCGGCGCCGAGCGTCGGCCGGGCCGTGCGCAGGCGCTCGTCGAGGTCGCGCAGGACCCCGTAGGACTCGGCCGTGCCCGGCACCTCGCCGTAGGTCACGTCGTCGAAGACCCGGGCCGCGGCGGCCAGGTCGGAGGCGAAGGCGGGCAGCGCGCGGCCCGCCTCGGCGGCCAGCTCGCCCGCGGTGCGGCCGGGTGTCGAGTCGACGATGAAGCGGTCCTCCAGATCCCGGGCGACGGCCCTGAGCCGTTCGCGGACGGCCTCGGACCACCGGCCCTCGGCGGCCAGCCGTTCGGCGTCGTCGCGGTGCTCGGCGGCGGTGCGGCGGCGGTCCCCGAAGATCCCCTCCTGGCGCGCGGCGCCGCCTCCGGCGGTCCTGCGCGCGATCACGACGACCGCCACGACGGCGGCGATCACGAGCACGACCAGGACGATCCGCGCGGCCACGCTGCCGACGGCGCCCACGGACTCCTGGTCCAGCAGGTCGCCCAGGAACTGGTCCACGGCCCGCGTGACGCGGTCGACCGGCGACTCCCTGGCGTATTCGGGCTTGAGCAGCTCCTGGACCGCCTCGCGCCGGGCCTGGTCCCGGTCGATGTCGACCGGGGACGTCAGGAGCGTCAGGTGGCTCAGGAACTGTGCCACGGGGCTCCCCGGCCGGCTCCGGCGGGCGTGACGGACGGGTCCCACAGGTCGTCGGCGGAGGCGTGCACCCAGCCCTGGCGCTGCTGCTCGATCGCCGCGGTCTGCAGCACCAGGTCGAACGCCTCGGCGCGCATCCGCCGGTCGGCGTAGAGCAGGCCGTTGACGCCGGCCTGGAACGGGTAAGTGATCATCGCGCTGACGGTGCCGCCGACGGAGATCAGGACCGCCGCGCCGATCAGCGAACCGGTGGAGCCCGCGCCGAACATGCCGACGAAGGTCCCCGCGAGGGTGAAGGGGAAGGAGAGCGCCAGGGCGACCACGCCCGCGATGATCTGGGTCAGCAGCAGGATGCCGAGCGTCCGCCAGAAGCCGCCGCTGACCAGCCGCCACGACCTGCGCAGGGACTCGACGACGCCGCGCCGCTCCAGCACCGCCACCGACGCCGCGAGCGCCAGGCGGGTGGTGATGAACAGCGAGTAGGCGACGAAGCCCAGCACCACCAGCGCGCCCACCAGGAACAGCGCCGCGAGGTCGGCGCCCGCCGCGCCGAGCCCGGTGATGATCGCGATGACCAGGGCCAGCGGGAGCAGCAGGAGCACCATGCCGACGATCACCAGCCCGAACAGCGTGGGCACCCGGCCGCGGGTCAGCTTCCAGGCCTCGCCCACCGTCATCTTGCCGCCGAAGACCGCCCGGCCCAGGATCCGGGTCAGCACGCCGGTGAGCAGGGTGACCGCGATGAACTGGACCGCGTAGGAGATCAGGGTCCCGCCGTACTGGGAGAGGAAGCCCACCTCCTGGTTCTCCAGCACGGAGGGGTTGTCGAAGGCCGCGCCCGCCTGGCCCAGCAGCAGCGCCTGGCCGATCGCCACCGGGATCGCCCCGAGCGCGGCGGCGATCGCCGACAGGCCCAGGACGGCGCCGGGGTTGGAGCGGATCAGCTTGATCGCGCCGTCGAGGATGTCACCGAGGCCGAGCGGGCGCAGCGGGATGATCCCCGGCCGCATCGCGGGGGGCGTGTGGTGGCCGTGGGGCGGCGGGCCGTACGGGCCCTGCTGGTACGGGCCCGGCTGGTACGGCGGGCCCGGCGGGCCGTAGGGGGGCTGCGGCTGCTGCGGCGCCGTCGCGCCCGGTGCCGAGCCGGGCGCGGTCCACGGCGACCCCGGGGCGTTGCCGTACGGCGGAGGTTGGTTGGACGCCCAGCCGGGTGGCGTGTCGGGAGTGGAGCCGTGACCGTCTGACATATCCCAATCCTGACATGTGGACACACCGATTGTGGTGCTCGGGAGATCTCGACGATGTTTCTCGCCCCGGAGATCGGCGGAGATGCCGGAGGGATGGCCGAGACACGGTCGTTTACCGCAGACTGGGGACGTGACCACCTCCGCTTGGCGTCCGCAGTCGCCAGGGCCGGAGGTGGCCGCACGGGGGCACCACTACGCGCTTCACGTTGTGTGCGCCTAAAATTCGGCATTTGGAAGGCTGATCGTCGCCCGGTGTCATCCAGTGGCCGGGCAAGGGTAATCTTCGACGACCGTGCCGTTTACCCCGAAAACTCCCAAACTGCGTAAAACGAATGAGGGGCCATGAAAGGACGCGTGCTGGTCGTCGACGACGACGCCGCTCTCGCCGAGATGCTCGGCATCGTGCTGCGCGGGGAGGGCTTCGAACCTTCCTTCGTCTCCGACGGTGACAAGGCGCTTGACGCGTTCCGCGACACCCGGCCGGATCTGGTCCTGCTCGACCTGATGCTGCCCGGCGCCGACGGCATCGACGTCTGCCGTCGCATCCGCGCCGAGTCCGGTGTGCCGATCGTCATGCTGACGGCCAAGAGCGACACCATCGACGTGGTGCTCGGCCTGGAGTCGGGGGCCGACGACTACATCGTCAAGCCGTTCAAGCCCAAGGAGCTGGTGGCCCGGGTCCGCGCGCGGCTGCGCCGGACCGACGAGCCGACGCCGGAGATCCTCCAGATCGGTGACATCACCATCGACGTCGCCGGCCACTCGGTCAAGCGCGACGAGGAGACCATCAACCTCACCCCGCTGGAGTTCGACCTGCTGGTCGCGCTGGCCCGCAAGCCGCGCCAGGTCTTCACCCGCGAGGTCCTGCTGGAGCAGGTCTGGGGATACCGGCACGCCGCCGACACCCGCCTGGTCAACGTGCACGTCCAGCGGCTCCGTGCCAAGATCGAGAAGGACCCCGAGCACCCCGAGATCGTGGTGACGGTCCGCGGGGTCGGTTACAAGGCCGGCCCGGCCTGACCTGCGCGGATCCCCCGGGACCCCCGACATGCCTTCCTCCCCGAAGAAGCGCCGCCGCACCCTGCGCCAGGTGGTGCGGGGCGTCCGCCGGCGGGCCCGCCGCGCCGCGGGGGGCGTGCGCCGGGTCTGGCGCCGCTCCCTGCAGCTCCGCGTCGTCACCAGCACGATGGTCATCTCCATCGCGGTGGTCGCCGTGCTGGGGGTCTTCCTCATGCAGCAGATCATCGCGACGACGCTGGAGGCCCGGGAACGGGCGGCCAAGAGCGAGGCGCAGGCCGACCGGATCGCGGTGCTCAGCTATCTGAACCAGCCGCTCGGCGACGACTCCAAGCCGTCCGCCGACTCGGGCGACCTGCTCCATCGGGGCGGTGACAGCCCGCTCGGCCAGGCGGTGGAGGCCCTCGCCGGGCGCGCCGGGTCCGCCGGGTCCGCCACCCGCTACTCGGTGATCATCCGCAACGACAACCGGCCCGGGGAGTTCTACGGCACCACGAACATCGACGCGAGCAGCGTCCCGTCCGGGCTGCGCGACGAGGTGTTCAAGAAGGAGGCCGGCCAGAACAGCATCCACTACGGGAACCTGTACTACGAGGGCACGCGCGAGCCGACGCGGGGCCTGGTGATCGGCACCCGCCTCGACACCTCCGGCACCATGCTGGACAGCGGATACGAGATCTACCATCTGATCCCGCTGGACAAGGAGGAGGAGACCCTCAACTCGGTCCTGCGGATGCTCGTCGTCGTCGGGGTCGCCCTGGTGCTGCTGCTGGCCGCCGTCGCCTCGCTGGTCACCCGCCAGGTGGTCACTCCGGTACGGCTGACGCGGCAGGCCGCCGAGCGGCTGGCCGCCGGGCGCCTGGACGAGCGGCTGAAGGTCCGCGGCGAGGACGACCTGGCCCGCCTGGCCACCTCCTTCAACGAGATGGCCGCCAACCTGGCGTTGAAGATCCACCAGTTGGAGGAGCTCTCCCACGTCCAGCGGCAGTTCGTCTCCGACGTCTCGCACGAGCTGCGCACCCCGCTGACCACCGTGCGGATGGCCGCCGACCTGCTCTACGACGCCCGTGAGGATTTCGACCCGATGGCCGCCCGCTCGGCCGAGCTGATGCAGAACCAGCTCAACCGGTTCGAGTCGATGCTCGCCGACCTGCTGGAGATCAGCCGCTACGACGCGGGCGCGGCCGAGCTGGACGTCGACCCGGTCGACGTCAGGGACGTGGTGCTGCGCGCGGTCGCCGACTCCGAGGCGCTGGCCGAGCGCCACTCCACCCGGTTCGACCTGCGCCTGCCGAGCGAGCCCTGCATGGCCGAGATGGACAGCCGCCGGGTCGAGCGCATCCTGCGCAACCTGCTGTTCAACGCCATCGAGCACGGCGAGGGCCGCGACATCATCGTCTCGGTCGGCGCCGACCGGGACGCGGTGGCGGTGGCCGTACGGGACCACGGGGTGGGGCTCAAGCCCGGCGAGGAGAACATGGTCTTCGACCGGTTCTGGCGGGCCGACCCCTCGCGCGCGCGGACGATCGGGGGCACCGGCCTGGGCCTGGCGATCTCCCGCGAGGACGCGATGCTGCACGGCGGCTGGCTGCAGGCGTGGGGGGCGCAGGGTGAGGGGTCGCAGTTCCGGCTCTCGCTGCCCCGGGTGGCCGGGGCGCCGCTGCGGGGATCGCCGCTGTCGCTGGTCCCACCCGAGGTGGAGATGCGGCGGACGTGGCGGGGACACATGACCCCGGTGCTGTCACCGGCGGTCGCCGATGGGGGAGACGATGCAGGTTAGGACAGGACGGCGAGTGGGGGCGGCCGGCCTGGTCATGATGCTGACCTGCGCGAGTACGGCCTGCTCGGTCATCCCCACCGGGGGCAGGTCCGTCGCGGTCGACAACGTGCGCAACGGCAACCCGCTGGGTGACCCGTACGCGCGGGTGATCGCCATGCCGCCGAGCGCCGACTGGTCGCCCGAGGAGGTCGTCACCGGGTTCAGGTCCGCGATGGCGAGCGTCGACGACCCGGGACGTGACGTCGCGCGCAAATACCTCACCCAGGATTTCGCCAAGGAGTGGAACCCGCAGAGCGGGGTGACGGTCTACAAGCAGGACGACAAGCAGGACGAATACGAGAAGCCGCCGCCCGCGCAGGAGGGCGACAAGGAGACCCGGGTCACGCTCAAGGGCACCGTGACGGCGATGATCGACCAGGACGGCCGTTACTGGCCGAGGAGCAGGAGCCTGAACGAGCCCTTCACCCTGGTGAAGGGGCCGGAGGGGTGGCGGATCAGCGCGGCGCCCGACGGGCTGCTGCTGTCGGAGGCCGACGTCGACCGCGCCTACCTCAGGGTCGACCTCTACTTCCTGGACTCGTCGTGGAACGGCCTGGTGGTCGACCAGGTCCGGGTCCCCATCGACCCGACCTCCAACTTCGCCAAGTCGGCGGTCGAGCGGCTGCTCAAGGGGCCCAGCAGCCTGCTGCGCAAGGCGGTGAACTCCGCCTTCCGGCCGGGCACCGAGCTCATCGGCGTCACCACGGAGGACAACCGCGTCGTCATCAACCTGACCAAGCCGGTCGACTCCGACCGGATCGGCCCGATGTCGGCCCAGCTCGCCGGGACGCTCGCCGAGCTGACCAAGGGCGGCTGGGGCTTCGAGGTCAAGGTGGACGGCAGGCCGTACTACTCCTCCGACGCCCCGCTGACGATCGACGCCCAGGAGCACTCGGACTTCGACCCCTGGACGGTCCCCCGCGACGTCCACCCCTACTACCTGGCCGGCGGCGCCCTGCGGATCCTGGGCAAGGACAACGTCGGCCAGCCGGTGCAGGGCCGGGCGGGGGAGAAGAACGACACGCGCACCAGTCCGGCGATCAGCGGGCACAAGCAGGTGGCGGCCCTGTCGGCGGACGGCAAGAAGATCTCTGTCGCGCCGCTCGTCGCGGGCGGCGAGTGGCAGGACTGGGTCACCGGCGACTCCCTCACGCCGCCCTCCTGGGACCGCTACAGCACCCTGTGGACGGTCGACCGGCCCGACGACCACACCTCGGTGGTGATGCGGCACGACGGCAGGCAGCACTACCGGGTCGCGGCACCCGATCTGGACACGGTCTACGTCAAGTCGCTCAAGGTCGCCCGGGACGGGGTGCACGTCGCGGTGGTGATCAAGAACGGCCTGGAGGAGCAGGTGTCGATCGGCACGGTCGTCGGCCGGGAGGGCAGCACCAGGATCACCGACCTGCAGCCCGTGGTGAACGGCGGCGACAGCCAGACGATCGACGACATCGCCTGGAAGGACGGCAAGACCCTCTACGTGCTGACCGGCAAGTCCGACCTGCTGGAGGCGTCGGCCACCGCGGAGCCCAAGACCCTGGCCTCCGACTCCCGGATCGAGAGCATCACCGCCCTGGACGGCTCCCTGCTGGCCGGGGCCGAGGACGACAACGGCAACCGGCAGGTCCTCTACTGGAACCGCAACTCGGCCAAGTGGGAACCCATGGTCAAGGACGAGACCGGATCCATCGCCTTCACCGAGAAGGACGGCCCCTCCTCCCCGGCCTACCCCCTGGGCTGAGCCGCCCGCCCGCGGGCCGCCGGGGCGAGCGGGTTGTCGGTCTCCCGGGGTGAGCGGGTTGTCGGTGGTTCCCTGGGTGAGCGGTCTGTCGGGGGCGGCTGAGGTGAGCGGTCTACCGGGCTCCTCAGCCTCCTCGGGACGAGCGGGTTGTCGGTCTTCCCGGGGTGAGCGGCCTGTTGGCGTCCTCGGGGCCCTCGGGTCCTCGGGACGAGCGGGTTGTCGGTGGCGGCTGGCACCGTGGGTCCGTGCCGACAGCCCTGCTGGACCTGCTCCTGCCGTCCCGCTGCGCCGGATGCGACGCGCCCGGCGCCCTCCTCTGCCCCCGCTGCGCGGCGCGGCTGCACGGGGAGCCCGCGTGCCGGATGCCCGCCCCGTCCCCGCCGGGCCTGCCCGAGTGCTGGTCGGCGACCGAATACACGGGTGCCACGCGGCGGGCGATCCTCGCCTACAAGGAACGCGGTCGCACGGCTCTGGCCCACCCCCTCGCCGGCGCCCTGGCGCTGACGGCCGCCGCCGCGGCCGGCGAGGGGCCGCTCACCCTCGTCCCGGTGCCGAGCGCCCGCCCGGCCCTCCGGCGGCGCGGGCACGATCCGGTGGCCCGGCTGGCCTCGCTGGCCGCCGGATATCTCCGCGCCGCCGGATGGCCGGCATCCGTGGCGGGGGTCCTCGCCCAGCGCCGCCGGGTGGCCGACCAGGCGGGGCTGAGCTCGCTCCAGCGGGCCGAGAATCTCGCTCTGGCATTCGTGGTTACGGGCGGCCGGAAAGGGCCCCAGCCGGGCTCCTGGGACGGTGGAGGACCGGTTGTGCTGGTGGACGACGTCGTCACCACCGGCGCGACGATCGCCGAAGCGGCCAGAGCGCTGCGTGAGGCGGGCGTGGCGGTCCCGCTCGCCGTCACGGTCGCCGCGACACGCCGGAGACGGCAGAGCAGTCTCCGTGACGGAGGGTAAAGAGCGGGCGGGTGAAGGGTCTCACCGAAGCGCCACACCTCCCTGTCTCGACAAGGATTCGCGGCTGCTCAATCGGTGCGAGAAGCACTTGTATATAGGGATATCGAGCGTCCGGGGCGGCCGCCTCACCGGCCGACCGCCCGATGGACGATCACGCAAAGTGATCACTTGGCCGATGTCCAAGCTGACATTCGGTCTGGATGCGGATAGCGTCTGAGCCATGGCACCCGCTCGGGTCCGTGGTTGCGCCGGACCGACCCCCGCAAAGGGGCCGGCTCGGTTAGCCGATGCCAGCCGCAGGCCAAACGGTCCACGTAAGACGACTCTTTGTCGATCGATCACGGTGCGGCTTAGAGGTAAGTCCTGCCTTCCCGAGGAGCCAGATGTTCCTCGCCAGAAGAGAAGGGCATGTAGTGGCAAAGAGCTGCGAAACCCTCAGCAGGCGGATGTGGGGACGAAGACCAGGTCGGCCGAGCGGGTGCCGCAGCAGTACCACCGTCGAGGTTCGAAGGGGGTCCGTGCATGGACATCATCGTCAAGGGTCGGCACACCGGAGTGAGTGACCGATTCCGCGACCACGTGACTACCAAGCTGGCCAGGATCGAGCGTCTGGACCACAAGCTCATAAGCGTCGATGTGGAGGTGACCAAGGAGAGCAATCCCCGGATCACCGGACAGCGCGAGCGGGTCGAGCTCACCATCCACTCCCGCGGTCCCGCCGTCCGGGCCGAGGCCACGGCCGACGACCGCTTCGCCGCACTCGACATAGCACTCGGGAAGCTTGAGGGAAGACTCCGGCGCCTCGCTGACCGACGCAAGATCCACCACGGCAACCACTGCCCCCCCTCCCTGGCCGAACTGGCCGCCACCGCCCTCGCGGAGACCCTGGAGGCCATACCCTCGCGGCCGAGTGAGGAGCCCGAGCCGGAGGTCGAGGCCGGCCCCGCCGCCGACCTCTCCGACGACAGGGCCATCGTCCCGATCCACATGGAGGGTGACGGGCCGCTGGTGGTCCGGGAGAAGACCCACCGGGCCGACCCGATGACCATCGACCAGGCACTGCTTGAGATGGAGCTGGTGGGGCACGACTTCTACCTGTTCCGTGACAAGGAGAGCGGCCTGCCCAGCGTCGTATACCTGCGACAGGGCTACAACTACGGCGTGCTGCGGCTCGTCGAACCCTGACGGACGCGTTCGAAGATCCTCTCCGCCCAACCCGAGGACCCCGGAACCCGTGTAATCATGGCGGTCCAACGGCTCTGGCCCCCCGAGGAGGAGGCGTGACGGAACCCGACGAGACGGCCCGCTCTACCAGGAGTGGTGACCCGATCCGTGTGCTGATCGTCGATGATCACGCGCTGATCCGGCGCAGCCTGGAAATGGCCCTGGCCGCCGAGGCGGACATCGAGGTGGTGGGCGAGGCGAGCGACGGCCAGGAGGCGGTCGAGCTCGCCGACCGCCTCACCCCGGATGTCATGCTCATGGACGTCCGGATGCCCCGCCGGAGCGGCATCGAGGCCGCTCGCGAGATCAAGGCCTCGGTGCCGAGCACGCGGATCATAATGCTGACGGTGAGCGACGAGGAGGAGGACCTCTTCGAGGCGATCAAGGCGGGTGCCACCGGCTACCTGCTGAAGAACGTGCAGCTCGACGAGGTCCCCGAGGCCGTGCGCGGCGTCCACGAGGGGCAGTCGCTGATCAATCCGGCGATGGCCGCCAAGCTCATCACCGAGTTCGCGAACATGAGCCGCAAGGAGGCCGAGCGGCCGCCCCAGCTCCCCGTCCCCCGTCTGACCGAACGGGAGATGGAGGTGCTCCGCCTGGTGGCCAAGGGCATGAACAACCGCGAGATCGCCAAGCAGCTGTTCATCTCCGAGAACACCGTCAAGAACCACGTCCGCAACATCCTGGACAAGCTCCAGCTCCATTCCCGGATGGAGGCGGTGGTCTACGCGGTCCGCGAGCGGATGCTCGAGATCACCTGACGCGCCGGATGCGGCGCCCCGGCGAGGGGCGCCGCGCCCGCGGACCCGGCGGCCGCGGAGCCAGCGTCTGCGGAGCTACGGCCCTGCGGACCGGCCGGCTCGCGGACCCGCAGGGCCGTGGCTCCGCAGGTCCACGGAGCCCTAGGGCCGTAGCCCCGCGATCTCGCGGATCAGCGGATCAGCGCGTGCTGGAGAGGCGCCGACAGGTGCGCGTCGACGCGGTCGACACGGACGTCGTCGCAGCCGACCCAGCTCGCGGCCTCCCACAGCGCCCCGGCCAGCGCCTCGGCGCCCTTGCGCTGGTTGACCCCGGGTTCGAGGCTGACCTGGCGCCCGACCAGAGTCGAGCCCTCGCGGGCGGGGTCGACCCGGCCGATCAGCCGGCCTCCGGCCAGCACGGGCATCGTGAAATAGCCATGGACGCGCTTCTCCTTGGGGACGTATGCCTCAAGGCGGTGGTTGAAGCCGAAAACGCGTGCGGTCCGGGCGCGGTCCCAGACGAGGGAGTCGAACGGCGACAGCAGGGTCGTGCGGTGGCGGCCCCGTGGCTCGGTCTCCAGTGCGGCGGGGTCGGCCCACGCGTCCGCCGAGCGGTCGGGCCAGCCGGAGACCCGGACCGGGACGAGGCCCGCGCCGCCGTCGCGCAGCGCGCCGTCCAGGAGGGCGGCCGCGGCGGGCCTGAGGCGGAGGAAGTCGACCAGGTCGGCCCGCGTGGCCACGCCGAGGGCGCGGCCGGCGATCCCGGTGAGGCGGGTGACGCACTCGGCGTCGGTGAGGTCCTCGGCCAGGAGGTGCTCGGGGACCGCGCGTTCGGCCAGGTCGTAGACACGACGCCAGCCGACGCGCCGGGTGCAGACGACCGTGCCGGTGTCGAGCAGCCACTCGATGGCGATCTTCGAGTCGGACCAGTCCCACCACGGCCCGCCGTTCTTGGCCCCGCCGATGTCGGCGGTGGTGATGGGGCCGCTCTCGCGCACCTTCTCAAGCACCTTGTCGACGCTGTCGGGCAGCTCGTGCCAGCGGTATTTCCTGTCGCGGAAATACCGGCGCCGGAAGGCGTAGAGGGGCCAGTCGTCGATCGGCAGGACACAGGCGGCGTGGCACCAGTATTCGAAGGCCTGGGCCGGGTCGTCCCAGTAGGCGCGCTCGACCTTCTGCCTGCCGACGGCGCCGAGGCGGGCATAGGCGACGAGCTCGTGGGAGCGGGCCAGGACGGAGATCGTGTCGAGCTGGACGGCTCCCAGCCGTCGCAGGGTGGCGGGGGCACCGCCACGTCGGGCGTCGGAGCCGAGGAGGTCCTGGGCGCGGAGGATGATCCGGCGTGCCTCGTCGGCGGAGAGCGTGACCGTCTCGGCTGAGGGCGTGACCGTCATGGTCGGCCCCCGGAGGAGCCGGGAAGGGGGCGGAACGTCAGCATGACGCCGAGGTTAGCGCTAAACACCGACAAAGTAGCTACGCCGGTGTTATTCGGGGGGCGCGGGCCCGCTGTTACGGAGTCGGGGGCCAGCGCTACGGAGTCGGGGGCCGGCGCGCGCGCCGCGCCCATCCGGCCGGCGGCCGCCCGCGGATCGGAGCGAGGGGCGAAGGGCGAAGGGCGAAGGGCAAAAGGGGTGGTTCCGTCGGCGGCGGAGCCCGGCGCGACCGCGGTCACGGCCGGCCGGGGCGGCGTCTTTCCAGGTCCCCCGGGTCCCCCCGGGGCGCGACGCGCCCGTAGGATGCGTCTTCGCCCTACGTATGCGCAAACGGGCATACCCTTTAGGCTGGCTACTACTCCCAATGAAAAGGGCGCGGGGAACTCCCCGGACGCGAAGAGCGTCTTTCAGGGTGGCTGTGTCTGGTGGTAGAACCGCCTACGATGGCAGCGGAGAACCGTGTCTCGTCCTCATCCGGGCCGGTCCGGCCACGGAAGACCTGCGAGGAGCTTTACCTAAAGTGCCAGCCTTTCTCGATAAGATTCTTCGCGCAGGCGAAGGCAAGCTTCTGCGTAAGCTCAAGCGGATCGCCGAACAGGTCAACTCCATTGAGGACGACTTCAAGAGCCTGACCGACGCCGAACTCCGCGCACTGACCGCTGACTACAAGCAGCGTCATGCCGACGGCGAGTCGCTCGACGACCTGCTTCCCGAAGCCTTCGCCACCGTCCGTGAGGCCTCCCGCCGTGTGCTGGGCAAGCGCCTCTTCGACGTGCAGATCATGGGCGGGGCCAACCTGCACATGGGCAACATCTCCGAGATGCGCACCGGTGAGGGCAAGACCCTCACCTGCGCGCTCCCCGCCTACCTCAACGCCATCTCCGGCAAGGGCGTCCACGTCATCACGACCAACGACTACCTCGCCAAGCGCGACGCCGAGGAGACGGGCCGCATCCACCGTTTCCTCGGTCTCGAGGTCGGCGTGATCCTGGCGAACATGCCGCCCGAGGAGCGTCGCAAGCAGTACAACGCCGACATCACCTACGGCACGAACAACGAGTTCGGCTTCGACTACCTGCGCGACAACATGGCCTGGTCGCTGGAGGAGTGCGTCCAGCGCGGCCACAACTTCGGGCTCGTCGACGAGGTCGACTCGATCCTCATCGACGAGGCCAGGACGCCGCTGATCATCTCCGGCCCCGGCGAGCAGTCCGGCAAGTGGTACGCCGAGTTCGCCAAGATCGTCCCCCGGCTCCGCAGGGGCACCGAGGGCAAGGACGGCGAGGAGAACACCGGAGACTACGCCGTCGACGAGAAGAAGCGCACCGTCGGCATCTTCGAGTCCGGCGTGGAGAAGGTCGAGGACTGGCTCGGCATCGACAACCTCTACAAGCCCGAGCACACCCACCTGGTCGGCTTCCTCAACAACGCGTTGAAGGCCAAGGAGCTCTACAAGAAGGACAAGGACTACATCGTCACCGACGGCGAGGTCCTGATCGTCGACGAGTTCACCGGTCGAGTCCTGCACGGCCGCCGCTACAACGAGGGCATGCACCAGGCCATCGAGGCGAAGGAGGGGGTGAAGATCAAGGACGAGAACCAGACTCTCGCCACGATCACCCTCCAGAACTACTTCCGCCTCTACACCACCCTCTCCGGCATGACCGGCACCGCGGCCACCGAGGCCAACGAGTTCCACCAGACCTACAAGCTCGGCGTCGTCCCGATCCCGACGAACCGGCCGATGATCCGCAAGGACCAGGCCGACGTGGTCTACAAGACCGAGGACGCCAAGTTCCTGGCCTGTGTCGAGGACATCAAGGAGCGCTACGACAGGGGCCAGCCGGTCCTGGTCGGCACCACGAGCGTGGCCAAGTCCGAGCGGCTGGCCAAGGAGCTCAAGCGCAAGGGCATCAAGCACGAGGTCCTCAACGCCAAGAACCACGCGCGTGAGGCGGCGATCATCGCCGAGGCCGGCCGCAAGCACGCCGTCACCGTCGCCACCAACATGGCCGGTCGAGGCACCGACATCATGCTCGGCGGAAACCCCGACTTCCGCGCCGACGTGGAGCTGCGCAACCGCGGCCTGGACCCGGTCGAGACTCCCGACGAGTACGACAAGGCGTGGGGCGAGGCGCTGGAGAAGGCCAAGGACGCCGTGAGGGCCGAGCACGACGAGGTCACCGAGCTCGGCGGCCTCTACGTCCTGGGCACCGAGCGGCACGAGTCGCGGCGCATCGACAACCAGCTCCGCGGCCGCTCCGGCCGTCAGGGCGACCCGGGCGAGTCGCGCTTCTACCTCTCGCTCGAGGACGACCTCATGCGCCTGTTCAACTCGGCCAGGGTCGAGATGATCATGACGCGGCTGAACATCCCGGACGACGTCCCGATCGAGTCGGGCATCGTCTCCAAGGCCATCGCCTCCGCCCAGCACCAGGTCGAGCAGCAGAACTTCGAGATCCGCAAGAACGTTCTGAAGTACGACGAGGTCATGAACCGGCAGCGCAAGGTGATCTACGCCGAGCGCCGCCGGGTGCTGGAGGGCGCGGACCTGCACGAGCAGATCCGCGGCTTCATCAACGACGTCGTCGACGAATACGTCGCCGGTGCCACCGCCGAGGGCTTCGCCGAGGAGTGGGACCTCGACAAGCTCTGGAAGGCGCTCGGCCAGCTCTACCCGACCACCCTCACCATCGACGGCCTCGTCGAGGAGGGCGGCGGGCGCGAGGAGCTCACCGCGGAGTTCCTCAACGAGAAGATCAAGGCCGACGCCATGGCCGCCTACGACCGCCGCGAGCAGGAGCTCGGCCCGGAGACCATGCGGGAGCTGGAGCGCCGGGTCATCCTGTCGGTCCTCGACCGCAAGTGGCGCGAGCACCTCTACGAGATGGACTACCTCCAGGAGGGCATCGGCCTGCGCGCGATGGCGCAGCGCGACCCCCTGATCGAATACCAGCGCGAGGGCTTCGACATGTTCTCCCAGATGCTGGAGGGCATCAAGGAGGAGTCGGTCGGCTATCTGTTCAACCTCGAGGTCGAGGTGCAGACCAACCCGATCGTCGAGGAGCACGACCACGCGCACGAGGACGAGGCGATCACGGAGACCCGCTCCATCATCGCCCGCGGTCTGCGCGGCCCGCAGCGCCCCTCCGAGCTGGAATACACCGCGCCCGGTGAGGCCGGCGAGATCGAGCACACCCGGGTCAGCACCAAGGCCGAGCGCGACGCCTACGGCAACGTCGAGCGCAACGCCCCGTGCCCCTGCGGCTCCGGCAAGAAGTACAAGCGCTGCCACGGCGACCCCAGGAACGTCGAGGTCTGAGCGCTGACCGAGCGCTGACCGGAGGGCCCGCACGCCGCGTGCGGGCCCTCCGGCTTTCCTGCCGTCCGCCGGACGCGCCGTCACCGGCCGCCGGCGCCCTGCCGGACAAGCGGTCACCAGCCAGGCGGGGATCACCAGCCGCGCGGGATCACCGCCCGCATGCGGTCACCGGCCGTGCCGGTCACCGGCCGCGTGCGGGCCACCGCCGTACGGCGTGCGGTCAGCGGTCAGGGGGTCGTCTCGACGTCGGTGCACAGCCACTGCACACCCCGACGCTCCAGCCGCAGGGCCAGCACGCGCGGCCGGTCCCCGCAGTGCACCAGGACGCACATCTCCACGACCCCGTCCTTGGGCTGGGACACGTGCGCCGTGCCGACCAGCGGCGGCCGCGCGCAATTGATGATCTTCCCGCTCCTGACCAGCTCGGCGTGGGCGCGGCCGGTCATGTGCGGGGAGACGCTCGACGGCGGCCGCCTGCCGGACAGGACCTCGGCGACGGCCTGGCCGAGGGCGCGCAGCCGCCGCTCGTCGGGGACCGCGCCCGGCGGCCCCCAGATCAACGGGCTCCGGGCGGGAGGCTCGACCGGCTCGGGCCCGTAGGCGAGGGCGAGTGCCCCCTGGACGTACGGCGGGGCGGCCGGGAGGTCTCCTGACGGCCGCTCGTCGTCGTAGGGCGGCTCGGCGGAGGGGGACGGCGCGACCCGGGGGAGGGGGACCGGCCGTGAAGTACGGGACATGGCAACTCCGGTTTTCGTCGGCTGAACTGACACATCTAGGAGTTTCCGGTCCCCTGTCCAGATACATCGGCCGCCAACTTCCCCGTGATCCCCGCTGTTTCGTCCGGGTTAGGCGGAGAAGGTGACCCCAAGCTGGAGCGGTCCCCGACCGGGGAGGGCGGGTTCCGGAATGGGCCGTGATCTCCGAGGGGCGGCCGAAACGCCGCTCAGGGGACGGGAGGCCCGGCGGCGCCAGGCGGGGCATCGGCGTCCTCCGGCTCGCGGCCGGGGGTGGCCAGGTTCAGCCTCCTGATCAGGACGGTGAACAGCAGGTAGTAGACGACGGCGTAGATCAGGCCGAAGACGATGATCAGGCCGACCCGGTGGGTGTTGGACTTGCCCGCGTTGAGAAGCATGTCGATGGCGCCCCCGGAGAAGGTGAACCCGAGCCGGGCGCCCAGCTCGGCCATCAGGGCCATCGACAGCCCGGTGAGGAGGGCGTGCACCACGAACAGCACGGGCGCCACGAAGATGAAGGCGAACTCCAGCGGCTCGGTGATGCCGGTCACGAACGAGGTGAGACCGGCCGACAGCATGATGCCGCCGACGGTCGCGCGCTTGCCGTGCGGAGCCGCCTGCCACATCGCGATGGCGGCGCCCAGCAGGCCGAACATCATCACCGGGAAGAAGCCGGTCATGAAGATCCCGGCGCCGTCCTGGCCGGCGAAGTAGCAGTTCAGGTCGCCGGAGGCGTTCCTGGTCGCGCCCTCGACCCCGGCCTGGCACTCGGGGAGGGTGAACCAGACGATCGTGTTCAGGAAGTGGTGCAGGCCGATCGGGATGAGCAGGCGGTTGGCCACGCCGTAGACGCCCGCGCCCGCGGTGCCGTGGGCGGCCAGCCAGTCGCCCACGAGGGCCAGCCAGTCGCCGACCGGCCGCCAGAGCAGACCGAAGATCACACCGAGGAGCAGCGCGGCGACGGCGGTGACGATCGGGACGGACCGCCGCCCGCCGAAGAAGGCGAGCCAGGAGGGGAGCTTGACCCGGTAGTAGCGCTGCCAGAGCAGGGCGGCGGTGATGCCGATGACGATCCCGCCCAGGACGCCGGTGGGGTTCTGCACGCCGAGGTTGAGCATGGGCAGGGGGCGCCCGTCGGGGCCCACGACGTTCAGCGCGATCTTCTTGTAGACCTCGGAGGCCGGGGCGGCGGTGAAGAACAGGGTCCTGCTGACCCGGTCGAAGACCAGATAGCCGACCACCGCGGCGAGCGCGGTGGAGCCGTCGGCCTTGCGGGCGAACCCGATCGCGACGCCGACCGCGAACAGCAGCGGCAGGTTGTCGAACAGGGCGCCGCCGGCGGCGGCGAAGACGCCGGCCACCTGGTCGAGGAAGGCGTTGTCGGTCCGGCCGAGCAGGTCCTCCTGGCCGAACCTGAGCAGCAGGCCGGCGGCGGGCAGCACCGCGATCGGCATCATCAGCGAGCGCCCGATGCGCTGAAGTATCGCGAAGACCGACGACCACATCGACGGGCCGCGTTCTACGGCTGCCGTGCCCATCCCGAACCCCCTGCGTGCCGCGTCCTGCAGGGGGATGGTTGGTATCTACCACCCGCCGTCGTGAATACACAACGGGAGCGCCGGGGCCGGTCGCCGCACCGGTCCGGAGGCCGGGCGGGGTCAGGCCCGGCCGGTGGCCGCCGCGGCGGACTCGCCGGAGTCGACGTCGGGCTCGGGCTCGCGGCCCGGGGTCATGATGTTCAGCTTCCTGATCAGGAAGCTGAACACGGCGTAGTAGATCGCCGCGTACACGAGGCCCATCACGATGAGGATCGGGACGCCCTGGGCGTTGGGGGCGGTGCCGTACAGGACGAGGTCGATCAGGCCGGAGGAGAAGCTGAAGGCGAGCTTGGCGCCCAGGGCGGAGGCGATCGCCAGGGAGATGCCGGTCAGGACGATGTGCACCACGAACAGGACCGGGGCGACGAAGATGAAGGCGAACTCGATCGGCTCGGTGATCCCGGTGAGGAACGCGGTGAGCGCGGCGGAGATCATGATCGAGCCGACCGCGGCGCGGCGGTGCTTCGGCGCGGCCCGCCAGATGGCGACGGCCGCGGCGGGCAGGCCGAACATGAGGATCGGGTAGAGGCCCGCCTCGAAGCCGCCGTAGCCCGGGGCGCCGTTGTTGAAGCAGACCAGGTCGCCGGCGAGCTGCTTGCCGTCGACCACGCACTCCGGCACCTGGGTCCAGACCACGTTGTTGACGATGTGGTGCAGGCCCAGTGGGAGCAGCGCGCGGTTGACCATGCCGTAGACCCCGGCGCCGACCGTGCTGTTCTCGGCCAGCCAGGTGCCGAAGGCGCGCAGCCAGGTGCCGATGATCGGCCAGACGGCGCCGAACAGGACGCCCAGGACCAGCCCGGCGAAGGCGGTGATGATCGGCACCAGGCGGCGTCCGCCGAAGAAGGCCAGCCAGGTGGGCAGCTTGGTGCGGTAGTAGCGCTGCCACAGCAGCGCGGAGACGAGGCCCATGACGATGCCGCCGAGCACCCGGGTGGGGTTCTGCGCGCCGAGGTTGAGCACCACCTCCGGGACGCCCGGGTTGGCGGGGTCGAACAGCCGGCTGGAGATGGAGGCTCTGAGCCTGTCGTCGAAGAGGTTGAAGAACATGGTCATGCTGACGGCGTGGAAGACCAGGTAGCCGACGAGCGCGGCCAGCGCGGTGGAGCCGTCGGCCTTGCGGGCGAACCCGATGGCGACGCCGATCGCGAACAGGATGGGCAGGTTGTCGAAGAGCGCGCCGCCCGCGGTTTCGAGGACGTGGGCGACGTCGTCGAGGAAGGGGTTGTCGGTACGGCCGACGAGGTCGTCCTTCCCGAGCCGGAGGAGCAGGCCCGCGGCCGGCAGGACCGCGATCGGCAGCATGAGGGAGCGTCCCAGCCGCTGGAGCACGCTCATCACGGCGGATCCGGCCGGGGACGGGGCGGGGAGACCCGCGTCCGCTGAGGTGGAACTCATCGGACTTTCCTCCAGGGGGTGGGGAGGGGAGGAGGGGGAGGGAGTCAGGAGCGACGGGCCGGTATCTCCAGGACCGTGCGGAGCTGGTAGCGGTCGGCGCGGTAGGTGGAGACCCCGAGTTCGGCGCAGACGCCTCCGGCGAAGGAGCGCCGCTGGAGCAGCAGGACGGCCCCGCCGCGCGGCAGCTTCAGCAGATCGGCGTCTCCGGGGTCGGCTATGCCGCCGTCGATGGTGAGCTCGCCCGCGTCGAGCACCAGGCCGTAGCGGGTCTCGAGCAGAGCGTAGAGGGAGCGGCCCGTCAGGTCGTGGGTGTCGAGGTCGGGCGCGAGGGAGACCGGGATGTGGGCCCGCTCGATGCACATGGGCTCGTCGGCGGCGGTGCGCAGCCGTTCGATGAAGTGCACCTCGTCCCCGGGCTGGATGCCGAGCTCCCGGGCGAGGTGCGCGCTGGCCCTGACCACCCTGCGGTCCAGGTCGCGGGAGCCGGGCTCCATGCCCCTGGCGCGCATCTCGTCGCTGAAGGAGGTCAGCCGGAGGGCCATCTCGATCTTGGGGCGGGCCACGAAGGTGCCCTTGCCCGCGACGCGCTGCAGCCTGCCCTCGGAGACCAGGTGGTCGACGGCCTGCCGTACGGTCATGCGCGACAGCCCGAAGCGCTGGCAGAGCTCGCGCTCGGACGGGATCGCCATGCCGATCGCCAGCTCGTTGTTCTCGATGAGGTCGAGCAGGATCTCCCGGAGCTGGAAATACTTCGGCACCGGGCTGTCGGGATCGATCTGAGCCATGAGATCCTCCCCTCTCGATCTGAGATGTAGTGATGAGTTATGGTACGTACTGGTCTAGTCCGGACTAGACCACAGGCCGGAAAAGGGTGTCAATGTACGGACCGGCGACGGATCGATAACGGCCCGATCTCGCCAGTCCGAACCGAAGGATGAGCGCTAGATGACGACCAAGATGCGCAGCGAGATCGCCGAGCAGCCTGCTGCGTTGCGAGCCACGCTGGACGCCCTCCTCCCCAGGGTCGGGGAGGTGGAGCAGCTCGCCGGGCAGACCCGTCAGCTGTTGTTCATCGCCCGTGGCACCTCCGACAATGCCGCAGTCTACGGCCGTTATCTGGCTGAAGCGCACACGGGCCGGCTGTCCACGCTCGCCGCCCCCTCCATCGCCACCACCTACAAGCGCAAGCTGGACCTCGACGGCGTCCTGGCCGTCGCGCTCTCCCAGTCGGGCCGGACCGAGGAGATCGTCGAGACCCTCGCCTGGGCCAAGGACTGCGGCGCCAAGACCGTGGCCATCACCAACGGCGGCGAGCAGAGCCCCCTCGCCCAGGCCGCCGACCTCGCGCTGTGCACGCTCGCGGGCGAGGAGAAGGCCGTCCCGGCCACCAAGACCTACACCACCCAGCTCGCCGCGCTGGCCGTGCTCGGCCTCGGCCTGGGCGCCGACGTCGACCCCGCCGACCTGCAGCGGGTGCCGGACGCGGTGGAGAAGCTGATCGCCGAGCCGGGCGACCTGGAGGCGATCGTCGAGGGCCTGGCCGACAAGCCGGGCGTCGTGGTCTCCGGCCGTGGCCTGGCCTTCTCCACCGCCCTTGAGCTGGCGCTCAAACTCAAGGAGGCGTGCTACCTGCACGCCATGGGCCTGTCCTACGCCGACCTGCTGCACGGCCCGATCGCCGTGGTCGACGAGGACACCCCGGCCATCCTGGTCGCGGCCGGCGAGGGTCCGACCCTGGCCGGGACCGTGGCGCTCGCCGAGCGGGTCACCGGCGCCGGGGCCTCGGCCTTCACCGTCGGCGGCGGCACGGCCCTCTCCTCGGTGGCCACCGCCGCGCTGAACGGTCCCGACCTCCCCGAGTGGGTCGCCCCGCTCGGCCTCATCGTCCCCGGCCAGCTCCTGACCGAGGCTCTCGCGCGCCGGCTGGGCATCGACCCCGACGCCCCCCGCGGTCTCAACAAGGTGACCCAGACCGACTGATCCTTCGGCGTCGTTTAGCCTGGTCAAAGACCGATGAGGACTGGAGGGCGACATGGCGGCCAACGCCGACGCGATCATCGCGGGGCTCGGTGGTGCGGACAACATCATCGAGATCGAACCGTGCATCACCCGGCTCCGCACCGAGGTGCGTGACGCCTCCAGAGTCGATCAGGCCGCCCTCAAGGCGGCCGGAGCGCACGGCGTGATGGCCGCGGGCAACATCGTCCAGGTGGTGGTGGGCCCGGAGGCGGACACGATCGCCAGCGACATCGAGGACATCATCGGCTGATGAGGGCCGGGCCGTCCCCGCCCTCGCGGCGGGGCCCAGTGCTCGGCCCCCGAGCGGCAAGCTCGACGGCGCCGCGCTCCCGGCCCCCGACTACGCCGCCCTCAGCTCCGGCCGTGCCCCGCGCGACGCTCGCGAGGAACTGCTGTGCGCGCTGTACGCCGAGGTGCTGGGTCTGGGGTCGGTCTCCGTCGACGACGACTTCTTCGCCCTCGGCGGCGACAGCATCATCGCCATCCAACTGCTCATCCGCGCCCGCAGGGCCGGGGTGCAGCTCACCTCCCGGGACGTCTTCCGGCACCGCACGGTCGCCGCGCTGGCCCGGGTCGCGGTGGACCGCGCCGACCCCCGGGACGCCGGGGACGCCCCCCGGGACGCCGCGGACGGCCTCCCGCTCGTCCGGCTCACGGCGGACGAGCTCGCCGAGGTCCAGGGCGAACACCCGGTCGCCGTCGAGGACCTGCTGCCGCTCAGCCCGCTCCAGGAGGGCTTCTTCTTCCACTCCCTCGTGGACGGCTCGGACGGCGACGCCTACGTCGTCCAGCAGGTCGTCGAGCTGGCCGGCCCGGTCGACGGCGAGGCCCTGCGCCGCGCCGCCCAGCGGCTGCTGGACCGGCACGCCCCGCTGCGCGCCTGCTTCCGCCGGCGCCCGGACGGCCGGCCGGTGCAGATCGTCGCCGGGCGGCTGGAACTGCCCTGGCGCGAGGTGGACCTGTCCGGGCGGGACGGCGAGGCGCAGCGCCCGCTCGTCGACGCCGTCACGGCCGACGAGCGCGCCCGCCGCTTCGACCTGGCCCGGCCGCCGCTCGTGCGCTGCGCGCTGGTACGGCTCGGGCACGACCGCGGCCTCCTGGTGCTGACGTTCCACCACATCGTGGCGGACGGCTGGTCGCTGCCGGTGCTGCACCGCGAGCTGATGGCCTCCTATGGGACCGTCCCCGCCGCGCTGCCCGAGCCGGCCCCCTACCGCGAGTACCTGCGCCGCCTGTCGGCGGCCGACCGCGACGCCGCCCGCGCGGCCTGGCGGACCGCGCTCGCCGGGCTCGACGGGCCGACCCGCCTGGTCGACGTCCCAGCGGGCGGCGCACCGCTGCGGACCGGGCAGATCCGCGTCGAGCTGCCCGAGCGGGTCACCGCCCGGCTCGCGGCCCGCGCGAGGGAGTACGGGGTGACCCTCGGCACGATCGTCCAGAGCGCCTGGGGCCTGCTCCTCGGGCGGCTGACCGGCCGCCAGGACGTGGTCTTCGGCACCACGGTCTCAGGCCGTGACGCCGAGGTCGACGGCATCGAGTCCATGGTCGGCCTGTTCATCAACACCCTGCCGACCCGTTTCCGGTGGCAGCCCGCCGACACCCTCGCCGAGCTGGTGGACCGGCTCCAGCACGAGCAGGCCGGTCTCCTGGACCACCAGCACCTCGGTCTCGCCGAACTCCAGCGCATCGCCGGGCTCGCCGGGGGCGGCGAGCTGTTCGACACCCTCGTCGTCTTCGAGAACTACCCGGCCGGCACCGGCCTGGCCGACCCCTCGGGCACGGTACGGATCACCGGCCACGAGTTCCACGACGCCGTCCACTACCCGCTCGCCCTGATCGTCAAGCCGGGCCGCCGGCTCGACCTGCGCCTGAAGCACCACACCCAGCGGCTGGACGGCGAGCGCGTCCAGCGGATCGCCGACCGGCTGGTCCGGATCCTCCGGGCCCTGGCCGCCGACCCCGGGCAGCGCGCCGCCCGCGTCGACCTGCTGTCCGGCGAGGAGCTGGGGCGGGCGCAGCAGGAGGGGGAGGATCGGGACGTCCCCGCGACCACCCTGGCCGCCGCCTTCGAGGCCCGGGCGGCGCGCGCCCCGCGGGCCACGGCGGTCGTCCATGAGGGGGAGAGCCTCACCTACGAGGAGCTGGACACCCGCGCCGAGGCGCTGGCCCGCCGCCTGCGGGCCCGCGGCGCGGGCCCGGAACGGATCGTCGCGGTCGCCGTGCCGCGCTCGGCGGAGCTGATGGTCGCCCTGCTCGGCGTGCTGAAGTCCGGCGCCGCCTACCTGCCGCTCGACCTGGACTACCCGGCCGACCGCGTGGCGTACATGCTCGCCGACTCCGGCGCGAGGACGGTCGTGACGACCGCCGCCGCGGCCTCGCGGCTGCCCCGGACCGGCGGGCCGGCCCTGCTCGTCCTCGACACCCCGGACACCCCAGACGTGCCGGACACCCCGAACACGCTCGACACCCTGCTCGTCCTTGACACCCCGGACGCCCCGGACACCCCGGAGGGCGGCGGCCGGCGCGCGGACCCCGCCCCGGCGGCCGCGGGGCCGGACGATCCGGCCTACCTGATCTACACCTCCGGGTCCACCGGACGCCCCAAGGGGGTCGTCGTCACTCACCGCGCCATCGTCAACCGGCTGGCGTGGATGCAGGGCGAGTACGGGCTGCGCGCCGACGACCGGGTGCTGCAGAAGACGCCCGCCGGCTTCGACGTGAGCGTCTGGGAGTTCTTCTGGGCGCTGTGCGAGGGCGCCGCCGTGGTGCTCGCCAGGCCCGACGGCCACCGCGACCCGTCGTACCTGGCCGGGCTCATCGGCCGGGAGCGCGTCACGACGATGCATTTCGTGCCGTCGATGCTGGAGGCATTCCTGCGGGCCGACGAGGTCACCGCCGACCCGTCCTGGGCCGTCTCGCTGCGCCGCGTCTTCAGCAGCGGCGAGGCGCTGCCCGGCGCCGCCGCCGCACGCTGGCGGGCGCTCACCGCGGTGCCGCTGCACAACCTGTACGGGCCCACCGAGGCCGCCGTCGACGTCACCCACCACGCCTGCGACGGCTCCGCGGACACCACCGTGCCCATCGGCCGCCCGGTGTGGAACACCGGGCTGCGGGTGCTGGACTCCTGCCTGCGCCCGGTGCCGGCCGGCGTGCCCGGCGAGCTGTACCTGACCGGCGTACAGCTTGCCCGGGGCTACCACGCCAGGCCCGGACTGACCGCCGAGCGGTTCGTGGCCGACCCGTACGGCCCGGCGGGCGGCCGCATGTACCGCACCGGCGACCTGGTGCGCCGCCGCGAGGACGGCACCGTCGAATACCTGGGCCGCACCGACCGGCAGGTCAAGCTGCGCGGCAACCGCATCGAACCCGGCGAGATCGAGGCCGCCCTGACCGGCCTGCCCGCCGTCGCCCAGGCGGCGGTGGCCGTCCACGGGACGGCGCTCGTCGCCTACGTCGTCCCCGCCGGCGACGGGCGGCGCCCCCTCGACCCGGCCGCGCTGCGGGCCGCTCTCGCCGCGGCGCTGCCCGCGCCCATGGTCCCCGACGCGTACGTGGAGCTCGACGCCCTGCCGCTGACCCCCAGCGGCAAGCTCGACCGTGACGCGCTCCCCGCCCCCCGGACGGCGCGGGCCGAGGCCCGCGCCCCGCGCGACGGGCGCGAGCGCGCCCTCACCGAGATCTTCGCCGCGGTGCTCAGGCTCGACGCGATCGGAGTCGACGACGACTTCTTCATGCTCGGCGGCGACAGCATCACCTCGATCGGCGTCTCCAGCCGCGCCCGCCGGGCGGGCCTGGACCTGAGCCCCCGCGACGTCTTCGAGCACCGCACCCCCGCCGGGCTGGCCGCCGCGGCGGCGGCCGCCACGCCGGTCGCCGCCGCGGCCCGTGACCTGAGCTCCGCCTTCGAGCTGACCGAGGAGGAGACCGAGCGCGTCCGCCGCCTCGGCGGCGGCGCCGTGGAGGACATCTGGCCGCTGGCACCCCTCCAGGAGGGCCTGTTCTTCCACTCCACCTACGACGACGGCGCCTTGGACGTCTACACCGTCCACGAGTCCTTCGACTTCGCCGCCCGTGTCGACGCCGACCGCCTGCGCGCCGCGGCCAGGGCGCTGCTGGCCCGCAACCCCAGCCTGCGCGCCGGTTTCACCAGCGACGGCCTGCGCCGGCCGGTGCAGTTCATCGTCGCCGACCCCGAGATACCGCTCGAAGAGGTCGACCTGTCCGGGCTGCCCGCCGCCGGGCAGGACGCGCGGCTGCGCGAGCTGATGGAGGCCGAGCGGACCCGCAGGTTCGACCTGGCCCGGCCGCTGCTCTTCCGGATGCTGCTGATCCGTCTCGGCGCGGACCGCGGCGACCGGCTCGTCGTCGGCCGGCACCTGCTGCTGTGGGACGGCTGGTCCGCCTGGCTCTTCCTCGACCAGCTCTTCGCACTGTACGAGAGCGGCGGCGACGCGCGCGGGCTGCCGCGTCCCGGCTCCTACCGCGACTACCTGACCTGGCTGGAGGCACAGGACACCGGGATCGCGACCCGCGCCTGGCGCGCCGCCCTCGACGGGCTGGAGGAGCCCACCCTGCTCGCCGCCGCGGACCAGGGCCGGCAACCGGTCATCCCGGAGAGCCTGGAGACCGTCCTCCCCGCCGAGCTGGGGCAGCGGCTGCGCGAGAGCGCCCGCCGGCACGCCCTGACCCTCAACACGGTGCTCAACACCGCCTGGGGCCTGGTGCTGGCCGGCGCCACCGGCCGCACCGACGTCGTCTTCGGCACGACGGTCGCGGGCCGGCCGAGCGAGGTGCCGGACGTCGAGAACGTCATCGGCATGTTCCTCAACACCGTCCCCGCCCGCATCGCCTTCGACCCGGCCGAGCCGGTGCTGGACCTGCTGCGGCGGGTCCAGGGCGAGCGCCTGGCCCTGATGCCGTACGAGTATCTCGGCCTGGGCGTCCTGCAGGCCGAGACCGGCCACCGGCAGCTGTTCGACACCCTCTTCGTGCTGCGCAACAGCGACACCGAGGAGCGGCTGGCGGAGCTGTCGGAGCGGCACGGCGCCACCGCCGTGGCCAACGTCGACGCCACCCACTACCCGGTCAACCTCATCGTCACGCCGGGGGAGCGGATCCGGATCACCCTCGCCCACCGGCCCGACGTCATCGACCGCCCGCGGGCCCAGGCCCTGCTGGAGCGCTTCGCCCTGCTGCTGGAACGGCTGACGCGCGACCTGGCGGCGCCCGTCGGCGGCATCGACCCGCTGCTGCCCGCCGAGCGCGCCGCCCTGGAACGGGAGTGGGCCGCCGGCCGGGTGCCCGCCCCGCGGGAGACCATCGCCGACCTGCTCGCCGCCCAGGCCGCCCGCACCCCCGGCGCGACCGCGCTCGTCTTCGGCGACCGCAGCCTCACCTACGCCGAGCTGGACGCCCGCATCAACCGCATGGCGCGGCTGCTGCTCGCGCGGGGCGCGGCGCCGGAGCAGGTCGTCGCGCTCGGCCTGCCGCGCTCCATCGACATGGTCGTCGCGCTCTTCGCCGTGCTGCGCACCGGCGCCGCCTACCTGCCGCTGGAACTGGACCACCCCGACGACCGGCTCGCGATGATGCTCGCCGACGCCCGGCCGGTGGCGCTGCTGTCCACCGCCGCCGTCGCCGCCCGGCTGGCGGGCGGCGTCCCGGACGTCCCGCGCGTCGTGCTCGACGACCCGGCGGTGGCCGGGGAGCTGGCCGGGCTCCCCGGCGGTCCGGTCACCGAGGCCGACCGCCCCCGCTTCAGCCTGGAGCACCCGGCGTACGTCATCTACACCTCCGGATCCACCGGACGGCCCAAGGGGGTCGTCACGCCGTACCGCGGCCTGACCAACATGCAGCTCAACCACCAGAAGGAGATCTTCGCGCCGGCCGTCGCCTCGGCCGGCGGGCGCCGGCTGCGCATCGCGCACACGGTCTCCTTCGCCTTCGACATGTCGTGGGAGGAGCTGCTCTGGCTGGTCGAGGGGCATGAGGTGCACATCTGCGACGAGGAGCTGCGGCGCGACGCCGTGGCCCTGGTCGCCTACTGCGAGGGCCACCGCATCGACGTCGTCAACGTCACCCCCACCTACGCCCACCTGCTGATCGAGGAAGGGCTGCTGGAGGGCCACCGCCCGCCGCTGGTGCTGCTCGGCGGCGAAGCGGTGTCGGAGGCGGTCTGGAACCGGCTCCGCGACACCGAGGGCACCTACGGCTACAACCTCTACGGCCCCACCGAGTACACCATCAACACCCTCGGCGGCGGCACGGACGACAGCCCCACCCCCACCGTCGGCCGCCCCATCCGCGGCACCCGGGCCCACATCCTGGACGCCTGGCTGCGCCCCGTCCCCGACGGCGTCCCCGGCGAGCTGTACATCGCCGGCGTCGGCCTGGCCCGCGGCTACCTCGGCCGGCCGGGCCTGACCGCCGAACGGTTCGTCGCCGACCCGTACGGCGGGCCGGGCGAGTGCATGTACCGCACCGGCGACCTGGTGCGCCGCCGCGCCGACGGCAACATGGACTTCCTGGGCCGCACCGACGACCAGGTCAAGATCCGCGGCTACCGGGTGGAGCTGGGCGAGATCGAGACCGCCCTGGCCCAGCACCCCCGGGTCGCCCAGGCCGCCGTCATCGCCCGCGACGACCCCGCCGCCCCCGGCACCCAGCGCCTCATCGGCTACCTCGTCCCCGCCGGGCCCACCGGGCAGGAGCGGGAGTCGGCCGAGCGGGAGCGGATCGGCGAGTGGCGGGAGATCTACACCGACGAGTACGAGCAGATCGGCACCGCCGTCTTCACCGAGGACTTCGCCGGATGGGACAGCAGCTACGACGGGCGGCCCATCCCGGTCGAGCACATGCGCGAGTGGCGCGAGCAGACCGTCGCCCGCATCCGGGAGCTGCGCCCGCGCCGGATCCTGGAGATCGGCGTCGGCTCCGGTCTGCTGCTGTCACGCCTGGCCCCCGAGGCGGAGGCGTACTGGGCGACGGACTTCGCCGCCCCCGTGATCCGCAAGCTCGGCGAGGACCTGCGGCGCGACCCCGGGCTGGCCGCCAGGGTCGAGCTGCGCTGCCAGCCCGCCCACGTGACCGAAGGACTGCCCACCGGCTACTTCGACACGATCGTCGTCAACTCCGTCGTCCAGTACTTCCCGAGCGTCGACCACCTGACGGAGGTCATCCGGGGCGCCATACGGCTGCTGACGCCGGACGGCGCCCTGTTCGTCGGCGACGTGCGGAACCTGAGAACGGCCCGCGCCTTCCACACCGCCGTCCAGCTCACCCGCGCCGGGCGGGACGCCGACCCCGAGCAGGTCCGCCGGGCCGTCGAGCGCGGCCTCGCGCTGGAGAAGGAACTCCTCGTCGACCCCGACTACTTCACCACCCTGGGTCTCGGCGTCGACCTGCGCACCAAGCGCGGCACCCACCACAACGAGCTGTCCCGTCACCGCTACGACGTCGTCCTCCACCAGGGCGAGGCCGACCTCCGGCTCGGCGACGAGCCGGTGCTGGAGTGGACCGGCGACCTCGCCCGCCACCTGCGCGAGCGGCGGCCGGAGCGGCTGCGGGTGACCGGGATCCCCGACGCCCGCGCCGCCAGCGAGCCCGGCGCCGCGGTGACCGGGGGAGTGGAGCCCGAGTCGCTGCACGCGCTCGGGGCCGAGGAGGGCTACCGGCTCCTCACCACCTGGTCGCGCGAGCCGGGCCGCTACGAGGCCGTCTTCGTGCGGGAGGAGTTCCGGATCACCGCGGGCCTGTACCGGCCGGGCGGCGGCACGCCCCCGTACGCCGGCACCCCGACGGCGGCACGCGAGGCCGACGGCCTGGTGCGCCTGCTACGCGAGGACCTGCGGCGGAGGCTGCCCGACTACATGGTGCCGGCCGCCTTCGTCACCCTCGACCGGCTGCCCATGAACGACAACGGCAAGCTCGACGTACGGGCGCTGCCCGACGCCGGAGCGGCGGTGGCGCCGACCGGCGGACGCGGTCCGCGGACCCCCCGGGAGGAGGTGCTCTGCAGGCTCTTCGCCGAGGTCCTCGGCCTGCCCCAGGCCGGCGCCGAGGACGACTTCTTCGACCTCGGCGGCCACTCGCTGCTCGCCACCCGGCTCATCAGCCGGGCCCGCACGGAGCTGGGCGCCGAACTGGCCATCCGCGACCTGTTCGAAGCCCCGACGCCCGCGCTGCTGGCCGGGCGCGCGGACGCCGGCCGCCCGGCCCGCCCGGCCGTCGGACCGGCGGACCGGCGCCCCGAGCGCGTCCCGCTCTCCCCGGCGCAGCGGCGGCTGTGGCTGGCCGAGCGGCTCAGCGGCGGCGACGCCTACCACTTCCCGCTGGTCTTCCGGCTGCGCGGCGCGCTGGAGACCGGCCCGCTCCACCAGGCGCTGCGCGACGTGGCGGGCCGTCACGAGGCGCTGCGCACCGTCCTGGCCGAGCACGAGGGCGAGCCGTACCAGATGGTCCTGCCCGCCGCCGAGGCCGAGCCGCGCCTCACCGTCGAGGACTGCCCGCGGGAGGAGCTGGACACGCGGATCGGCGCCGCGGTCGCCCGGCCGTTCGACCTGGGCGCCGAGCTCCCGCTCCGGGCCGAGGTGTTCCGGGTGGCCCCGGACGACCACGTGGTGGCGATCGTGCTGCACCACGTCACCACCGACGAGTGGTCCGACCGGCCGTTCCTCGCCGACCTCGGCACCGCCTACCGGGCCCGCCGCGAGGGCCGGGCGCCGCAATGGGCGCCGCTGCCGGTGCAGTACGCCGACTACACCCTCTGGCAGCGGCGGCTCCTCGGCGAGCCCGCCGACCCCGGCAGTGAGGGCGCGCGGCAGCTCGCCTTCTGGACCGGGACGCTGTCCGGCCTGCCGGAGGAGATCCCGCTGCCGCTCGACCGGCCCCGTCCCGCCGAGCCGACCGGCCGCGGCGGCACGGTGCACGCGGAGCTGCCCGCCGGCACCGTCCGCGCGCTGCGCGCCATGTGCGCCGAGACGGGCACCAGCATGTTCATGCTGCTGCAGGCCGGGGTCGCCGCCCTGCTGCACCGGATGGGGGCGGGCACCGACATCCCGCTGGGCGCGCCGATCGCCGGGCGCACCGACAGCGCCCTGGACGACCTGGTCGGCTTCTTCGTCAACACCCTGGTGCTCCGCGCCGACCTGTCCGGCGACCCGACGTTCACCGAGCTGCTGACCCGGGTCAAGAACGCCGATCTGGCCGCCTTCGAGCACCAGGACCTGCCCTTCGAGCGGGTGGTGGAGGCGCTCAACCCGCCGCGCGTGCCGGGCCGCAACCCGCTGTTCCAGGTCATGCTGGGCTACCACTACCGCCCCGACGGCGATCCGCAGGTGCTCGGCCTGCCCACCGAGTGGTGGCCGACCCGGATCCGGACCGCGAAGTTCGACCTGGACTTCACCTTCGTCGACCACGCCGGCGAGGACCGCGTCCTGCTGCTGCTGGAGTACGCCGCCGACCTCGCCGACCCGGGGACGACCCGGGCGCTGGCCGAGCGGACCGTGGCCCTGCTGGACCGGCTGGCCGCCGAGCCGGACCGGCCGATCAGCCGGATGCCCGTCCTGACCGAGGAGGAGCGCCGGGCGTCCCGCGGCGCCTGGAACGACACCGCGCGACCGGTGGAGCGGCGCACGGTCCCCGAGCTGTTCGCCGAGGCCGTCCGGGCCCGGGGCGACCAGGTCGCGCTGGTCACCGGCGACGGCCGGCTGACCTTCACCGAGCTGTCGGCCAGGGTCGACCGCGTCGCCCGGCTGCTGCTGCGCCGCGGGGTGGGCGCCGAGAGCGTGGTCGGCCTGGCCCTTCCCCGGGCCGAGATGGTGCCGGCGATCCTCGGGGTGCTCGCCGCCGGCGCCGCCTACCTCCCGCTCGACCCCGGCTACCCGGCCGGACGGCTGGAGTACATGCTCGGCGACGCGGCACCGGTCTGCGTGCTCACCACCGCGGCCATCGCCCCGGCGCTCCCCGCCGGGGGAGTGGAGACGCTGCTGCTCGACGCCCCGCCGGCCACCGGGGAGCCGGAGCGCCCCTCCGGTGACCGCCCGCCCCTCCCCGGAGCCCGCCCGCTGCCGTCGGCCGCCGCCTACGTCATCTACACCTCCGGATCCACCGGCAGGCCCAAGGGCGTGCTCGGCACCCACCGCGGGCTGAGCAACCTGTTCGGCTCCCACCACGAGGACCTCATCGGCCCGGCCGGCCGGGCCGCCGGCCGCGAGGTGCTGCGCGCGGTGCACGCCGCGTCCTTCAGCTTCGACGGCTCCTGGGAACCGTTGCTCTGGCTGCTGGCCGGACACCAGTTGCACGTCGTCGGCGAGACCACCATGACCGACCCGGCGGCGCTGCTGGCCTACCTGGCGGACGAACGCATCGACTTCGTCGACCTCACCCCCACCTACCTGCAGGAACTGGTCCACCACGGCTTCCTCGACCCCGGCCGGTACCGCCCGGGGGTCATCGCGGTGGGCGGCGAGGCCACCCCCGCCCCGCTCTGGGAGCGGCTGTGCGCGCTGCCCGGCACGGTGGTCCACGACCTGTACGGGCCGACCGAGTGCGCCGTCGACGCCTACGGCTGGCACAGCGGCGGCCCGGAGCGGCCGCGGCCCTGGGCGGCCCCGCTGGCCAACACCCGCGCCCACGTGCTGGACGGCGCGCTGTGCCCGGTCCCCGTCGGGGTGCCCGGCGAGCTCTACCTGGCCGGGGAGGGACTGGCCCGCGGATACCTGGGCCGCCCCGGGCTGACCGCCGGACGGTTCGTCGCCGACCCGTACGGCGCGCCCGGCGGTCGCATGTACCGGACCGGTGACCTGGTGCGCCGCCGCGCCGACGGCGCCCTCGAATTCCTCGGCCGGGCCGACGACCAGGTGAAGCTGCGCGGCTTCCGCATCGAGCTCGGCGAGATCGAAGCGGTGCTGCGCGCCCACCCCGGCGTGACGCAGGCCGCCGTGGCGGTCCGCGAGGACAGCCCCGGCGCGCGGCGGCTGGTGGCCTACACGGTCCCGCCGTCCGGCCGGAGCGCCGCCCCCGCCGAGCTGCGCGCGCACGTCGCCGCCGCGCTGCCCGAGCACATGGTGCCGGCGGCCTTCGTGGAACTCCCCGCCCTGCCGAGGTCGATCAGCGGCAAGCTGGACCGCCGCGCGCTGCCCGCCCCGGACCCGGCGGCCCCCACCTCCGGGCGGCGCCCCCGCGACGCCCGCGAGGAGATCCTGTGCGAGCTGTTCGCCGCCGTGCTGGGGGCCGCGCAGGTGGGCGTCGACGACGACTTCTTCGCCCTCGGCGGCCACTCCCTGCTGGCGATGCGGCTGGTCAGCCGGATCCGCTCGGCGCTGGGCGCCGAGGTCGGCCTCCGCGCGGTCTTCGAGGCCCCCACCGTCGCCCGGCTCGCCGGGCGGCTGCGGGAGGGGCGGGGCGGCGTGCCCGCTCCCGCCCCCGCCGTCCGGCCGGAGCCGCTGCCGCTGTCGTCCGCCCAGCAGCGGCTGTGGGTCCTGTACCGGCTGGAGGGCCCGAGCGCCACCTACAACATCCCGACGGCCTGGCGGCTGTCGGGCCCGCTGGACCCGGACGCCCTGGCGGCGGCCGTACAGGACGTGGCGGTCCGGCACGAGAGCCTGCGCACGGTCTTCCCCGAGCGGGACGGGCGCGCCCGTCAGGTCGTCCTGGACCCGCACCGGGTCCGCATCGACATCCGCGCCGAGCAGGTCGCGGAGGCGGACCTCCCCGGACGGCTGGCCGAGGCGGCCGGGCAGGGCTTCGAGCTCGACCGCGAACCGCCGCTGCGGGCCCGGGTGTTCCAGGTGGCGCCGCAGGAGCACGTGCTGCTGCTGGTGGTCCACCACATAGCCGGTGACGAATGGTCGGACGGTCCGCTGCTGCGCGACCTGTCCACCGCCTACCGGGCCCGTCACGAGGGTCACGCGCCGCGGTGGGCGCCGCTGCCGCTCCAGTACGCCGACTACACCCTCTGGCACCGCGACCTGCTCGGCGACGGCACCGACCCGCACAGCCCGCAGGCCCGCCAGCTCGCCTTCTGGCGGCAGACCCTGGCCGGCCTGCCCGAGGAGCTGGCGCTCCCGGCGGACCGGCCGCGTCCCCAGCAGAGCAGCCACCGCGGCGGGGCGGTCGGCCTGTCGCTCGGCCCCGAGCTGGAGCGCGGTATGCGCCGGCTCGCCCGCGCCCACGGTGTCAGCATGTTCATGGTGGCCCAGGCGGCCGTGGCCACGCTGCTGCACCGGCTGGGCGCGGGGGAGGACATCCCGCTCGGCGCGCCGATCTCCGGACGCGCCGACGAGAGCCTGGAGGACCTGGTCGGCTTCTTCGTCAACTCCCTGGTGCTGCGCACCGACCTGTCCGGCGAGCCGACCTTCGCCGAACTGCTGGCGCGGGTGCGCGAGACGGACCTGGCCGCCTACGAGCACCAGGACCTGCCGTTCGAGCGGCTGGTGGAGGCGGTCAACCCGGCCCGTTCGCTGGCCAGGCACCCGCTGTTCCAGGTGATGGTCGTCTACCTGACCGGCCCGGGCGGCACGCCCGACCTGCCGGGGCTGACCGCGCGCCCCGAGCCGCTCGGCCAGGAGAGCGCGAAGTTCGACCTGAGCTTCGACTTCGTCGAGCGGGGGGAGGGTGACGGCATCCAGGGCTGGATCGAGTACAGCGCCGACCTGTTCGACCACGGCACGGTCGAACAGCTCGGCGGGCGGCTGCTGCGGCTGCTGGAGCAGGTGGTCGCCGACCCCGACCTGCCGGTCCGCCGGCTGGAGGTGCTGGAGGAGCGCGAGCGCCGGCTGGTCGTCGGAGAGTGGAACGACACCGCGCGGGCGGTGGCGCCGACCACCCTGCCGGAGCTGTTCGCCGCCCAGGCGGCGCGGACGCCGGAGGCGCTCGCCCTGGTCGCCGGCGACCGGCGGCTGACCTACGCGGAGCTGGACGCCGAGGTCGAGCGGGTGGCGCGGACGCTGGCCGGGATGGGGGCCGGCCCCGAGCGCACGGTGGCGGTGGCGCTGCCGCGCTCGGTGGAACTGGTGGTCGCGCTGCTGGCGGTGCACCGGACGGGCGCGGCCTACCTGCCGCTGGACGCCGGCTACCCGCGCGAGCGCGTCGCGTTCATGCTGGAGGACGCACACCCGGTCTGCGTGCTGCGGGACGGGCTGCCCGACGGCCCGCCGGGAGAGCTGCCCGGCTCCTACGATCCCCGGCACCCGGCGTACGTGATCTACACCTCCGGCTCCACCGGCCGCCCGAAGGGCGTGGTGGTGCCGCACGAGGGCATCGTCAACCGGCTGCTGTGGATGCAGGACGCCTACGGCCTGACCGCCGAGGACCGCGTGCTGCAGAAGACGCCCTCCAGCTTCGACGTGTCGGTGTGGGAGTTCTTCTGGCCGCTGATCACCGGGGCGACGCTGGTGGTGGCCCGGCCGGAGGGCCACAAGGACCCGGCGTACCTGGCCGGGCTGATCCGGGACGAGCGGGTCACCACCGTGCACTTCGTGCCGTCGATGCTGCGGGCGTTCCTGGCGGAGCCGGGCGCCGGGCGCTGCCCGGGGCTGCGCCGGGTGATGTGCAGCGGCGAGGCGCTCCCCGCCGACCTCGCCTCCCGCTTCCACTCCGTGCTCTCCGCCGAGCTGCACAACCTGTACGGGCCGACCGAGGCGTCCGTCGACGTGACCGCCGCCCGGGTCCTGCCCGGGACCGGCCCGGTCCCGATCGGCCGGCCGGTGTGGAACACCCGGGCGTACGTGCTGGACGCCGCGCTGCGCCCGGTGCCGCCGGGAGTGGCCGGGGAGCTGTACCTGGCGGGAGTCCAGCTCGCCCGGGGATATCTGGGCCGCCCCGGGCTGACCGGCGAGCGGTTCGTCGCCGACCCGTACGGCGGGCCCGGCACGCGCATGTACCGCACGGGTGACCTGGCGCGGTGGGACCGGGAGGGGACACTGGAGTTCCTCGGCCGGGCCGACGACCAGGTCAAGATCCGGGGCTTCCGGATCGAGCCCGGGGAGATCGAGGCGGTGCTGTCCCGCCACGAGGCGGTGGCGCACGCCGCGGTGGCCGTCCGCGAGCAGCGGCTGATCGCCTACGTCGTCCCGGCCCCCGGCCGGGCGGCCCCCGGCGGCGCGGCCCTGCGCGAGCACGCCGGCGCCGCGCTGCCCGAGCACATGGTCCCGGCCGCCTTCGTCGCCCTGGAGGCCCTCCCGCTCACCCCGAACGGCAAGCTCGACCGCGGGGCCCTGCCGGCCTTCGACTTCGCGGCCGAGGTGAGCGACACCCTCCCGCGCACCCCGCGCGAGGAGCTGCTGTGCGAGCTGTTCGCCGCCGTCCTGGGCCTCGGACGGGTCGGCGCCGAGGACGACTTCTTCGCCCTCGGCGGTGACAGCATCGTCGCCATGCAGCTGGTCAGCCGGGCCCGGGCGGCCGGACTGGTGATCAGCCCCCGGGACGTCTTCCGGCACAGGACGGCCGCCGCGCTGGCCGCGGTCGCCGGCGCGCCGGAGGCCACCGGCGGCGCGGCCGCGCCCGCCGCGCTGGTCACGCTCACCGACGACGAGCGCGCCGGGCTGCCGGAGGCCGCCGAGATCCTGCCGCTGACGCCGCTCCAGGCCGGCCTGCTGTTCCACGCCTCCTTCGACTCCGGCGACGGCGGGCCGGACGTCTACACGGTGCAGGTGTCCTACGAGATCGACGGCCCGCTGGACGCGGCCCGGCTGCGCGAGGCCGGCCAGGCGCTGCTCGACCGGCACGAAAACCTCCGCGCGGGCTTCCGGTACCTGCCCTCCGGCCGCCCGGTGGCCGTCGTCCCGCGTACGGTCACCCTGCCCTGGCGCCAGGTGGACCTCTCGGAGCTGGACGAGGCGGCCCGGGAGGCCCGGTGGGCCGGCTGTCTCGCCCAGGAGCGGCGCCGCTTCACCCCGGCCGAGCCGCCGCTGCTGCGGCTGATGCTGGTCCGCCTGGGGCCCGGCCGGCACCGCCTGGCACTGTCGCACCAGCACCTGCTGCTGGACGGCTGGTCGCTGCCGCGGCTGATGGGCGAGCTGTCGGAGCTGTACGCCCGCCGGGCCGGCACCGCCGGCCCGCCGGTCCCCTACCGGGACTATCTCGCCTGGCTCGCCCGGCAGGACGCCGACGCCTCCGCCGCCGCGTGGGCCGAGGCCCTGGACGGCCTCGAGGCGCCCACCCACCTGGCGCCCGCCGACCCGAACCGGGCCCCGGCCGTGCCCGAGACGCACACCACGCACCTGACCCGGGAGCTGACCGAGGCCCTGACGGTCCTGGCCCGCTCCCGCGGCCTGACCCTCAACACCCTCGTCCAGGGGGCCTGGAGCATCCTGCTGTCCCGGCTCACCGGCCGCGACGACGTGGTCTTCGGCGCGACCGTCTCCGGACGGCCCCCCGAGCTGGACGGCGTCGAGTCGATGATCGGCCTGTTCATCAACACGGTCCCGGTCCGCGTCCGCGTCCGCGACGACGAACCCCTGTCGGCGTTCCTCGGCCGCCTCCAGGACGAGCAGTCCCGGCTCATCGCCCACCAGCACCTCGGCCTGGCCGACATCCAGCGCCGGGCCGGGCTGGGCGAGCTGTTCGACACGCTCGTGGTCTTCGAGTCCTATCCCGACGCCGGGGGCGACGCCTTCGGCGACGGGCTGCGCGCCGCCGTACACGACCACCAGGACTCGACCCACTACCCGTTCACCTGGGCGGTCGAGCCCGCCGAACGCCTCGTGCTGACCGCCGAGTACCGGCCCGACCTGTTCGACCGCGCGACGGCCGAGCGGATGGCCGCCTCGATGGTGCGCCTGTTCGAGGCGATGACGGCCGACGCCGGGCAGCCCGCCGGCCGGGTCGACATCCTCGGCGCCGCCGACCGCCACACCATCCTGCGGACCTGGAACGACACCGCCCGGCCGGCCGCGCCCGGCGCGCCCGCCACCGTCCCGGCGCTCTTCGAGGCCCAGGCGGCCGCCACCCCGCACGCCGTCGCGGTCGTCTCGGGCCCGGTCAGCTGGACCTTCGCCGAGCTCAACGAGCGCGCCAACCGGCTCGCGCGCCTGCTCGTGGAGCACGGCGCCGGACCGGAGCGGATCATCGCCCTGTCGCTGCCGCGCTCGGCGGACTTCATCCTGGCGATCCTCGCCGTGCTGAAGTCGGGCGCCGCCTACCTGCCCGTCGACGCGGACCTGCCCGCCGGGCGGGTGCTCGACATGCTGGAGGACGCCCGGCCCCTGCTGATCCTGACCGCCGGGGAGCCGGCCGCCGCCCTGCCCGGCGGGGTGCCCCGGCTGCGGCTCGACACGGCCCGGACCGCCGGGCGGCTCGCCGCGCAGCCCGGGGACGACCTCACCACCGCCCCGGACCCGCGGCACCCGGCGTACGTCATCTACACCTCCGGCTCCACGGGCCGCCCCAAGGGCGTGGTGGTCTGCCACCGCAGCGTCGTCAACCTCTTCCACAGCCACCGCCGGATGCTCCACGCCCCGGCCAGGCGCGCCACCGGCCGCCGCCACCTGCGCGTCGGCCACGCCTGGTCGTTCTCCTTCGACGCCTCGTGGCAGCCGCAGCTGTGGCTGCTGGACGGGCACGCGCTGCACATCCTGGACGACGAGACGCGCCGCGACCCCGAGCTGACGGCCGCGGCCGTCAGCGCGCGGGGACTGGACTTCATCGAGGTCACGCCCTCGTTCTTCGCGCAGATGGCCGACCTCGGCCTGATCGAGGACGGCCGGTGCCCGCTCGCCGTGATCGGCGTCGGCGGCGAGGCGGTGCCGGACTCGCTCTGGAACGACCTGGCCGCCCTGCGCTCCACCGAGGCGTTCAACCTCTACGGCCCCACCGAGGCCACCGTGGACGCCCTGGCCGCCCGGGTCCGGGACAGCGAGCGCCCGCTGATCGGCCGCCCGGTCGGCAACACCCGCGTCTACGTGCTCGACGCCGCCCTGCGGCCCGTCCCGCCGGGCGTCACCGGGGAGCTGTACCTCGCCGGCGAGGGCCTGGCCCGCGGCTACCTGGGCCGCCCGGCCCTGACCGCCGAGCGGTTCGTCGCCGACCCCTACGGGCACCTGTTCGGTGCGGCCGGCGGCCGCATGTACCGCACCGGCGACCTGGCCCGCTGGAACGCCGACGGCCAGGTGGAGTACGGCGGGCGCGCCGACGACCAGGTGAAGATCCGTGGTTTCCGCGTCGAACCGGCCGAGATCGAGGCCGTGCTGGACCGGCACGGGTCCGTCGCCCAGGTCGTGGTGGTCGCCCGCGAGGACCGGCCCCGGGTCAAGCAACTGGTCGCCTACGTGGTCCCGGCCGAGGACGCCGCGGCCCCGGACCCGGCCGCCCTGCGCGCCTACGCCGGGACCGCCCTGCCGGACTACATGGTCCCGGCGGCGGTGGTGATCCTGGACAGGCTGCCGCTGCTGTCCAACGGCAAGCTCGACCGCAGGGCGCTCCCGGCGCCGGACTTCACGGCCACCGACGGCGGCCGTGAGCCCGCCGACGACGCCGAGCGTACCCTGTCCGCGATCTTCGCCGAGGTGCTCGGCCTGGCCCGGATCGGCGTCGACGACGACTTCTTCGCCCTCGGCGGTGACAGCATCGTCGCGATGCGGCTGGTGAGCCGGGTCCGCGCGGCGGGCCGGAAGATCACTCCACGTCAGGTCTTCCAGCACCGCACCGCCGCCGCCCTGGCCGCCGTCGCCGGCGCGCCGGTCCCCGACACGGAGGAGCGGGCACCCGGCGACGGCACGGGCACGGTCCCACTGACCCCGATCATGCACGCCCTGCGCGAGCGGGGCGGCCCGATCCGGGGCTACCACCAGGCGGCGCTGCTGCAGATCCCCGCGGCGGTGGACGAGACCGGGCTCCGGTCCGTGCTCCAGGCCGTCATGGATCGGCACGACATGCTCCGCGCCCGCCTGGAGAGGACCCCCGCCGCACCCCGCCCCGCCGGGGACGGCGCCGAGCGGTGGTCGCTGCGGGTGCCCGCCCCGGGCACGGTGGAGGCGGCCTCCCGGCTCGTCCGGGTCGACACGGCCGCGGCCGGCGAGGCGGAGCTGCGCGCGGCGGTCGCCGAGCACGCCCGCGCGGCCCGCTCCCGCCTCGACCCGGACGCCGGCGACATGCTGCAGGCGGTCTGGTTCGACGCGGGACGGGAGCGCCCCGGACGGCTGCTGCTGATGATCCATCACCTGGCGGTGGACGGCGTGTCCTGGCGGATCCTGCTGCCCGACCTCGCCGCCGCCTGGCAGGACGTCGAGGCCGGCAGGCCCGTGACGCCGGAGCCGGTCGGCCTGCCGTTCCGCCGCTGGGCGGAACTGCTCGGCGAGCGTGCCACGGACCCGGCCCGCGAGGACGAGCTGCCGCTGTGGACCTCGATCCTGGAAGGCGGGGACCCGCCGCTGACGGCGCGGGCCCTCGACCCGGCGCGGGACGTGGCCGCCACCTCGCGGCAGCTGTCCCTCACCCTGCCCGCCGACCGTACGGCGCCGCTGCTGGGCCGGGTGCCCGCCGCCTTCGGGGCGGGTGTCAACGACGTGCTGCTGACCGCCCTGGCACTGGCGGTGGCCGACCGGCGCCGCCGGACGGCCGGGCCGGGGCACGGCGGCTCGGTGCTGGTGGACCTGGAGGGGCACGGCCGCGAGGCGGAGCTGGCGGGCGAGGCCGACCTGTCGCGCACGGTCGGCTGGTTCACCAGCGTCGTCCCGGTCCGGCTGGACCCGGGCGCGGTGGACCTGGCCGACGCGCTCGCCGGCGGGCCCGCGCTCGACGGGGCCGTGTCCCGGATCAGGGAGCAGCTGGCCGCCCTGCCTGCGGCGGGCGTCGGCCACGGCCTGCTGCGGTATCTGAACCCGGTGACCGGGCCCGAGCTGGCCCGGCAGCCGGGGCCGCAGATCCAGTTCAACTACCTCGGCCGCTTCGGCGTCCCCGAGGCGACGGACTGGTCGTGGGCGGCCGAGGGCGAGGCGGCGGAGCTGGGCGACGATCCGCGGATGCCGATGTCCCACGCCCTGACCGTCAACGCGCTGACCGAGGACCGGCCCGCGGGGCCGGAACTCGTCGCCTCCTGGTCCTACGCCTCGGAGGCGCTGGCCGAGGAGGCCGTCCGGGATCTCGCCGAGACCTGGTTCCGGATGCTGGAAGCCCTGGTGGACCGCGCCCGGGCGCTGACCGCCGACCCCCTGCACACGACAGAGCCGACCGCCGACCCCCTGCACACGACAGAGCCGACCGCCGACCCCCTGCACACAACAGAGGAGAACCCCGCATGAGCAACCCGTTCGACGACCCCGAGGGCGTCTACTCCGTCCTGGTCAACGACGAGGGACAGCACAGCCTGTGGCCCGGCTTCGCCGAGGTCCCGGCCGGCTGGACCGTCGTCCACGGCCCCGGCGCCCGCCAGGAGTGCCTGGACCACATCGAGGCCAACTGGACCGACATGCGCCCCAAGAGCCTGATCGAGTCGTAGCCGCACACCGCGCACGTGAAAGGGGGCCGGGCCGCGGAATCCGCGGCCCGGCCCCCCTCTCACGCCGTGCCCCCGCTCAGGAGGCCGGCTGCTCCACCTGCGTCGCGGTGTCGCCGTCGACGGCCGCCGCGAGCTGCGGGACGAGCCGGTCCAGGACGTACGGCAGGCTCAGCACCGTGACGAAGGAGAAGGCCTTGCCGTAGTCGGTGCTCTCACCGATGAAGACCTCGCGGCTCTGCCTGGCCACCTTCAGATCCTTGTAGACGTTGTCCTTGTGGAGCGCGGCCGGGTCCTTGGCGACGTCGGGCACGGTCCACACGATCGCGTCCTGGTCGAGCAGGTCGCTGCGCTCCTTGCTGATGCCGGCGCCGAACTTGTCGCCGATGACCTTGTCGAGATCGGCCGGCAGCGTGAAGCCGAGCGAGGTGAGGGTGCGCGAGCGCGAGTCCTGGCTGCCGAAGACGAAGAACCCCTCGTACGGCGTGGCCACCACGACGCCGGCCCCCGCGAACTCCGGATGTTCCTTCTTCGCGGCCGCGAACCGGGCCTCGACGTCCTCGACGAGCTTGCCGCTCTCGGCCTCCTTGCCCAGCGCCCTGCCGATGGTCCGGGTCTGCTCCTGCCAGGGCACGCCGTAGTCGTTGTACGCCTTCGGCTGGGCCACGACCGGGGCGAACTTCGACAGGGTCTCATACTGCTCCTTGGTGAGACCCGAGTACAGGGCGATGATCAGGTCCGGCGCGAGCGCGGCGATCTTCTCCACCTGCGGGCCGGTACCGGTGTCGGTCAGCATGGTCGGCGCGGCGGCGCCGCCCAGCCTGCCGGTGGCCCAGGGGCCGATGGCGCCGGCGTAGCCGCCGAGCCAGTCGGTGGTGCCGACCGGGACCTTGCCGAGGGCCAGCACGGCGTCCTGGTCGGTCAGGCCGACCGTGACGATCCGCTTGGGCTCCGAGGCGACGGTGGTGCTGCCGAACTTGTGCTCGATCGTCACCGGGAAGGCGCCGCCCTCCGGCGCGGTGGCCGCGGGATCGGCGGCGGCGGAGCTCGGGCCGGGGGCGGGGCCGGAGCCGCACGCGGCGACGGCGCCGAGCAGCAGCAGTGCGGAGGCGAGCGCCGCGGCGAGCCGGGCGCCCCTCAGGGAGTGAGACATCAGCGGTCCTTCATGTCCGTCGGTTCATCTCTGTCAGGGGTGGATCCGTCGTGCGCGGCGGGGCGGTGACCGGCGGTGGCACGGATGTCCGACCACGCCTCCCAGAGCGCGGCGTACCGTCCGCCGGCGGCGCGCAGCTCGTCGTGCCCGCCGCTCTCCACGATCCGGCCGCCGTCCATGACGACGACGCGGTCGGCGGTCGCGGCCTGGGTGAGGCGGTGGGCGACGACCAGGGCGGTGCGGCCCTCGACGGCCCGCTCCGTGGCCCTCTCCAGGGTCCGGGCACCGGCGCTGCCGGCCTCGGCCGTCGCCTCGTCGAGCACGGCGATCGGCAGGTCCGCCAGGACCAGCCGGGCGAGGGCGAGCTGCTGGACCTGCGCGGCGGTGAGGCGGTGGCCGCCTTCCCCCACGACCGTCCGCAGGCCCTCGGGCAGCGCCTCGGCCCAGGCCAGCGCGTCCACGCGGACGAGTGCCGCGCGCAGGTCGTCGTCGGTGGCGCCGGGCCGGGCCAGCCGCAGGTCGTCGGCGAGCGGCCCGGCGAAGACGTGCACCTCCTGGGTGACCAGTGCCACCGCGGGGCCGCCGCCGGGCCGCCCGGCGGCCAGCCGTACGGAGCCGGCGGTCGGGCGGTGGATGCCGGCGATGAGCTTGGCGAGCGTGGTCTTGCCGGCGCCGCTGGCGCCGACCAGGGCGACGCGCTCGCCGGGCCGGAGGGTGAGGTCCACATCGTGCAGCACGGGCCGCCCGGTTCCGTACGCGTGCCCCAGGCCGCGCACCGCCACCGCCCAGCCCGGCGGGGCGCCGCGCTCCTCCCGGGACCGCCCGCTCGGCGTCCCCAGCTCCTCCCGCTCCTCCCGGGGGTGTCCGCCGGGTGTCCCCGGCTCCTCCCGCTCCGGCCGGTCGGCGACCCCGACCAGCCTGGCCAGGCTCGCGCCGGCGGACTGGGCGTCGTCGAGCAGCACGAGAGCGGAGTTGACCGGTCCGAACAGGCTGTGGAAGTAGAGTGCCGCCGCCGTCGCGGTGCCGATGGAGGCGGAACCGCCGCGCACCATGAGGAACCCGACCACCAGGACCGCCGCCAGCCCGGTGTACTCGGCCAGGTGCAGGCGGCTGTAGAACCGCAGCACCAGCCGTACTCCGCGCATCGTCAGCTCCACCGCCGACCAGGACCGCCGGGTGACCCGCTCGGTGTGCTCGGCCTCCAGCCGGAACGCCCGTACGGTGGCGGCGCCGCCGATGGTGTCCAGCAACTGCTGCTGCCGGGCTCCGGTGGCGATGCGCTGCCGGGCGTAGAGCGGCACGGCGTTGCGCACGTACCAGCGCGCGGTGTGCGCCTGGACCGGCACCGCGAGCAGGGCCGCGAGCAGGAACCGCCAGTCGAGCACGGCCAGCGCCCCCAGGGTCAGCACGATGGCCAGCAGCGAACGGGCCAGCTCGGGCAGGGCGGTCCGGATCGCCTCCGACACCTGCGAGACGTCACCGGTGACCCGGGCGGTGAGGTCGCCCGAGCCGGCCCGCTCCACCTGCTCCAGGGGCAGCCGCAGCGCCCGGTCGACGAACCGCTCGCGGAGTTCCGCGAGCGCGGTCTCTCCCAGCCGCGAGATGAGCGACAGCCCGAGCGCGGTGGCGGCTCCCTGCGTGAGCGCGACGAGCACCAGGAGCGCCGCCGGCCACGTGAGCGTCCCGGCCGGCCGCCGGTCGGCGACCAGATCCACGATGTGGCCCAGCAGCGGCTGGGTGAGCAGCCCGACGGCGGTCGCCGCGACCATCACGGCGAACCCGCCGAGCGCCAGCCCGCGGTGCGGACGCAGGAGCCCGCGGACGGCGGCGCGGGTCCGGGCCGGGGACGCGGTGGGCAGCAGTTCCCGGCCCCCCTCCGGCCCCCGCTGCGGGCCCATCTGCCCCGGGTCCGCCTGCTGTGGGTCCGCCTGTTCTGGGTCCGTGTGCTGTAGGTCCGTATGCCCCAGGTCCGTGCGCCGGTCGGGCGCCGGCCGCGGGTCGGGCGCCGTCTGTGGTGTGCCGGTCCCGGCCGGCTCCGGCATCCGGTGCTCCTCCGCCGCGGTCATCGTCCCTGCCTTCCTGTGCCGGGTCCGCCGGTCATGCCAGCACCGCCGTCCGGTAGGCGGCGTGGCGCCGCACCAGGTCGGCGTGCGGGGCCGTGTCGACGACCCGGCCGCCGTCGAGCAGCGCCACCCGGTCGGCGACCGCGAGCAGTGCGGGGCTGGTGGTGACCAGGATCGTCGTGCGGCCCCGGCGGATCTCGCGGATGCCGGTGGCGACACGGCTCTCGGTGACCGCGTCGACCGCGGTGGTCGGGTCGTGGACGACCAGCACGGGCCGGTCGGCGGCCAGGGCGCGGGCGAGGGCGACGCGCTGGCGCTGCCCGCCGGACAGCGAGCGCCCGCGCTCGCTCACCGCCGTGTCGAGGCCCTCCGGCAGCGTCCGGGCGACCTCGTCGGCCCCGGCGGCCGCCATCGCCCGCTCCGGATCGGCCGATCCGGGCGCGGCGGTGACGTTCCCGCGCAGGGTGCCCTCGAACAGGTCCGCGTCATGCTCGGCGACCAGCACCGCCATGCGGATGTCGGCCCTCGGTTCAGCGGCGCCCTCAACACCTCCGAGACCGCCGCCCGCGAACTGCTCGGCATCGTCGCCGAACGGCCGCGCGACGTC
>NZ_JBSFPS010000024.1:0-56512 GCF_053588315.1 Streptosporangium sp. NPDC003464
TCACCATGTTGCCCTTGGCGTCGACCACCGGGGAGGGGTTGCGGCTGTAGAACCAGTGCTGCTGCCCGAGGGTCCAGAGGTTGGTGGTGACCCAGTAGAGGATCAGACCGAGGGGGAAGTTCAGCGAGAAGATCGCGAACAGCGGCGAGATGTACATCAGGATCTTCTGCTGCTGCGCCATCGGGTTGTCCGGCATCTGCGCCATCGAGCGGCCCACGCTCTGCCGGACGGTGAGGAACGTGGTCAGCGAGCTGATCGCCACGAAGATCGCGAGAACGACCTTGGTGGCGATCGGGTCGGCACCCAGCTTGATGATGTCGGCCGAGTCGGTCCAGAACGTCGCCGGCAGGGGCGCGCCGAAGATGTGCGCCGCGCGGGCGCTGTCGACGAGATGCTGCGTCATGCCGAACTTGAGCTGGCCGTGGGCCATCGCGTTCAGCACGGTGAACATCGAGATGAAGATCGGGAACTGGGCCACGATCGGCAGACAGCCGCCGAGCGGGTTGGCCCCCTGCCCCTGGTACAGCGCCATGACCTCCTGGTTCATGCGCTGCTTGTCGTTCTTGTAACGCTTGCGGATCTCCTGGACCTTCGGTGCCAGTTCCTGCATCTTCTTCGACGAGCGCATCTGCTTGAGGAAGAGGGGGAAGATCAGCAGTCGCATCAGCACGGTCAGGGTGATGATGGTCAGCGCCCAGGTCAGCCCGCTGTCAGGGGCGAGGAAGCTGCTATAACCCTGGTGAATCCAGGTGATGACTTGGGCGACGGCTGTGTATAGCCAATTCAGCCAGGACAGCTCCACCGAGCTAGCTCCCTTGCGTTTCGTCGGACCGGACCGGGCGTGGGGGCACCGGGTCAAAACCTCCGGGATGGAATGGGTGGCAACGCCCGATTCTGCGGATCGTCAACCATGTGCCGCGCAACGCACCGTGGACGGCCATCGCCTCAAGGCCGTAAGCGCTGCACGAAGGGTGGAAGCGGCAACGGGGACCCAGCAGAGGGCTCACGAATGTCCGGTAGAACCGGATAGGAGCCATCAGGATCCTGGCTGCCGGAGAAACTCCGGCGATCTGCTGCGCCGTCATCATCGCCCATCCATGTGAGCCTTGGAAGGCTCTCGCCGCCTGAGTAAACGATCCAGCGCGACGTCGAGTTCGGCGGCAAGGCGCTCGCTCCGCGCGGACGCGGCCGATGGATTGGCGCGTACAACCAGCAGGCTACCTCTCGGGAGACGGTGAAGACGGTCCCGGACGAGGTGTCTCAGCTGACGTTTGACTCTGTTGCGGACGACCGCGCCTCCCACGGCGCGGCTCACCACGAATCCCACCAGGGGTGGCTCGTCGCCGTCCGCGCGCACGCTCAAGTGCGCGACCAGGGCGGGACGGCCTGCACGGCTTCCCTTTCTGACCGCGTTTGCGAACTCATCGCCCCGGCGCATGCGGGACCCGGACGGCAACACGCGAGAACCTTGGTGACCCTGGGCAGGTACGGCTATCGCCCGCCGACATCACGGCCGGCGGGCGACGGGACGCTGCTGCCTTGGCCCGGCGGACCGGGCACAACGGATGCGTCAGGCGGAGAGCTCGGCGCGGCCCTTGCGACGGCGGGCGGCCAGGATGGCGCGGCCGGCGCGGGTGCGCATCCGCAGCCGGAAGCCGTGGGTCTTCGCGCGACGACGGTTGTTCGGCTGGAAAGTACGCTTGCTCACGAGTGGGCTCCAGGCTTCAAAACGCGTCCCCAGCACATGGGGACGCTCGGCAGTGGCTGGCTTACGGTAAGCGGGGCATGCGAAATAGCCGTCGCGTGGTAAGCCGACCGTCGTACGTTACGGGGAACGCGTGTCCCAGGTCAAACCGGAAAGCACGTGGAGCTAGGTTATCCACGGATCCACAGCCCCTTTATCCACCGACACCCCGCCGTCCACAGGATGTGCACTCAGCCCCCCTCGTGGTGCCACTAGGCTGTGGACAACGTCTTGAACACGGCTGTGGACAGGGCTACTGTCGGCCCTCCCAGACCCACTCTCCGCTGCCGGAATGCGTCAGGCGGCAAGTGGGGGGCTGTGCACACCGTGTGGATTCGATGTGGATTACAGACAGCGACCCCGCCGGGCCACGGGCAGGCCGACATGTGGACAACGGGGGAATCCGATGCGCCCGGCGGTTCATCGGTGTGGATAAACAGATCGCGGTGAGCTCAGCGGGGGCCGCGTCGGAGGAGGTGAGCCGGGCAGTGGATGGAATGGACCTCGGCGCGGTGTGGGCACGGGCTCTGGAGAACTCCCTCAACGAGAGCGTCCCGTCCCAGCAGCGTGTCTGGCTCAGCATGACCAGGCCCTTCGGCCTCATGAACGACACCGTGGTGCTCGCCGCCCCCACCGATTTCGCCAGAGATGTCCTGGAGAACAAGCTCCGTCCCCTGATCAGCCACGCGCTCTCCCAGGAGTTCGGCCGCCCGATGCGGGTGGCGGTCATGGTCGACCCCAGCGCCACGGGCTCCGACTCCGGCGTCGCCTCCCGCCCGGAGTCCTATCCACAGGCGCCGCCGCAGAGTTATCCACAGGGCGGTGGGCAGCAGCAGGGTTATGCACAGCCGGTGAACGCCCAGCACCACAGCGGATCCGGGCCCCAGCACCCCTACCCGGCCGCCGGGCCCGCCGCACCGCCGTCCACCGAATATCCACAGCACCAACCACAGGCCCAGCCGTTCTCCTACTCCTACCAGCACATGGAGGAGCCGGCGCAGCCGTACCTCCCGGCGGAGCCCTCCCCGGCCCCGCCGCCGGCCGAGCAGGGCGGCGGATACGGCCGCGGCGGATACACCCCGCAGCCCCCGCCCGCCTCGCGCCCGGAGCCCGACACCTTCGAGCGTCCCACGCAGCCGGCGGCCGGCCCGGTGCCCAACAGATGGGACGGCCGCGGCGGCCGCACCCAGGGCGAACCCGCCCGGCTGAACCCGAAATACACCTTCGAGACCTTCGTCATCGGCTCCAGCAACCGCTTCGCCCACGCGGCCGCGGTCGCGGTGGCCGAGGCGCCGGCCAAGGCGTACAACCCGCTGTTCATCTACGGTGACTCGGGCCTGGGGAAGACCCACCTGCTGCACGCGATCGGCCACTACGCGCAGAGCCTCTACGACGGCGCGCGGGTGAGATACGTCAGCTCGGAGGAGTTCACCAACGACTTCATCAACTCCATCCGCGACCACAAGGCCGACGGCTTCCGCAGCCGCTACCGGGCCGTGGACATCCTGCTCGTGGACGACATCCAGTTCCTGGAGGGCAAGGAGCAGACCCAGGAGGAGTTCTTCCACACCTTCAACACCCTGCACAACGCCAACAAGCAGATCGTCATCTCCAGCGACCGGGCGCCCAAGCAGCTCGTCACCCTGGAGGACCGGCTCCGCAACCGGTTCGAGTGGGGCCTGATCACCGACGTCCAGCCGCCGGAGCTGGAGACCCGCATCGCGATCCTGCGCAAGAAGGCGATCCAGGAGGGCCTGGCCGCCCCGCCCGAGGTGCTGGAATACATCGCCAGCCGCATCTCCACCAACATCCGCGAGCTGGAGGGGGCCCTGATCAGGGTCACCGCGTTCGCCAGCCTCAACCGGCAGTCGGTGGACCTGCAGCTCACCGAGGTCGTACTCAAGGACCTGATCACCGAGGACGCCGGCTCCGAGATAACGGTCGCCACGATCATGGCCTCCACCGCCGCCTACTTCGGCCTGTCGATCGACGACCTGTGCGGCGGGTCGCGCTCACGCGTCCTGGTCACCGCCCGGCAGATCGCCATGTATCTGTGCCGGGAGCTCACCGACATGTCGCTGCCGAAGATCGGTCAGCAGTTCGGCGGACGCGACCACACCACGGTCATGCACGCCGACCGGAAGATCCGCTCGCTCATGGCGGAGCGTCGGTCCATCTACAACCAGGTCAACGAACTCACCACGCGGATCAAGCAGCAGTCGCGCAATGGATGAGATTCGCCCTGGCGTGATGCACAGGCTGTGGAAAACCTTGTGGATCAGTGGTACGGGGCCGGCCGGCGGGGTCGATCGGCGCCGCCGACCATGATCAACGCCGGATCGGGGGGTTCCGGGTGCCCACACGGCCTGGGGACAACTCTGGGGAGAACCTGGGGACAACTCGTGGACAACTTGGGGAGAACCTGGGGACGCCCTGTGAAGAGAGTTTTCCCCAGGGACAAAACGCCTTCCTACCCCGTGGAGAACCTGGGGAAACCTCGTGGATAACCGGTGGACGACGGCACCAAGATCTGGGGATGGCCTGTGTGTACAGCTCGGTTCTCCCCAGCCCCGCGAGTTCTCCACACCCGTCACCCACACCCCCAGTGGATGAAAAAACTATAGTTGACCTGCGGAAACAGCGATCTTCCACAGTTTCCACAGCCCCTAATGCGATGACCCCTTGTATCTCTAACTAGAAACTCAAGACCCATAGAGGGGTTCCGGGGAGCGCATGTGCGGGACAGTGAACACTCGAACCCAAGGCATCGAGCGAAGAGCGCTCGACACACAGGAGGCAGATCCACGTGATGTTCCGGATCGAGCGAGACGTACTCGCTGAGGCGGTCGCATGGACGGCACGCAGTCTTCCGGCGCGTCCCTCCGTGCCGGTGCTGGCCGGCATGCGCCTGGAGGTCACGGAGACGGGGCAGCTCAAGCTCTCCGGCTTCGACTACGAGGTCTCCGCCGAGGTGACCCTCGAACCGCAGAGCGGTGAGGCGGGCGTGGTGCTCGTCTCGGGCAAGCTCCTCGCCGAGATCACCCGCGCGCTGCCCGCACAGCCTGTGGACTTCGTCGTGGAGGGCGCCAAGGCTGTCGTCACCTGTGGCAGCGCCCGGTTCACACTTCTCACCATGCCTGTGGAGGACTACCCCTCCCTGCCGACGATGCCCCCGGCCGCCGGTCGGGTGGGCAGCGACGTGTTCGCCTCGGCGGTCGGCCAGGTCGCGGTGGCGGCGGGCAAGGACGACACCCTGCCGATGCTGACCGGCGTGCGCATGGAGATCGAGGGCGACACCGTCACCCTCGCCGCCACCGACCGCTACCGCCTCGCCGTGCGGGAGCTGAAGTGGCAGCCGGGCCAGCCCGACTTCTCGGCGATCGCCATGATCCCGGGCAAGACCCTCGCCGACGCCGCCAAGGCCCTGGGGAGCACCGGCGCCGAGGTCGAGATCGCGATGAGCTCCGTCGGCGGCACCGGCGAAGGCATGATCGGCTTCTCCAGCGCCGGCCGCCGCACCACCACCCGGCTGCTCGACCCGGAGTTCCCCAAATACCGCTCGCTGCTGCCGACCGAGTTCTCCGCGCGGGCGGACCTGTCCACGAGCGCGTTCGTCGAGGCCGTCAAGCGCGTGGCCCTGGTCGCCGAGCGCAACACCCCGGTCCGGCTGGCCTTCCGCGGCGACGAGGTCGTCCTGGAGGCGGGCAGCGGCGACGAGGCCCAGGCCGTCGAGGTGCTCCCGGTGGACTTCGAGGGCGACGACATCAACATCGCCTTCAACCACCAGTTCCTGCTGGAGGGCCTGGGCGCGATCGACTCCGACGTCGCCCGCCTGCAGATGACGACCTCCACCAAGCCCGCCATCCTCACCGGCGGCAAGCCTGTGGACGACGGGGGCGTCCCCGACTACCGCTACCTGATCATGCCCATCCGCCTGTCCAGCTGAATACTTGTCCCGGAGCGCCCCCGGGATCCGTCCACGGGCGCGGAGCGGGTCGGGGAGGCGTGAACGGGCGTGGCCATGATCAAGGCGTGTCTCAACGGCAACAGGGAGCCGGGGGCGCACCCGGCTCTCCCCCTGACGCCCCTGGAGCTCGCTGAGGCGGCCCGTGAGGCCCGTGAGGCGGGTGCGGCGGCCGTGCACATGCATCCGCGCGACGAGGCGGGCAGCGAGACGCTCAGCGCCGTCCACATCGGTGCGGCCGTCCGCGCGGTGCGGCGGGCGTGCCCCGGGCTCCCCGTCGGGGTGAGCACAGGGCTGTGGATGACCGGCGGGGACGCGGGGGCGCGGCGCGAGGCCGTACGGGGCTGGGCCGCGCTGCCCGTGGAGGACCGGCCGGACTTCGCGTCGGTGAACCTCTCCGAACCCGGCTTCTCCGACCTGTGGCATGATCTTCGGCGGCTCGGCGTGGGCGTCGAGGCAGGGGTCTGGTCCGTCGGTGACGCCGAAGCGCTCGCCGAGACCGGGCTGGAGTGCGTACGGGTGCTCGTCGAGATCATCGGAGGCTCCGCGGACACCGCCGTGTCGCGTGCGCACGCCGTGCTCGGCCGTCTTGACGAGCTCGCCGTCCCCGGCCCGCGGCTGCTCCACGGGGAGGGAGAACCTGCCTGGATACTTGTCGATGAAGCGGGGCAATTAGGTCTGGCCACGCGCATCGGTCTCGAGGACGTTCTCCACAGCCCTGTGGGCGGTCCCGTTGATGGAAACGCCGATCTGGTACGGCTTGCGCTGGCACGCCGGGTGTAGGTGGATGATGGAACCCTGAAGGGGGTGCTCGTATGCAGATCGGCATGGTCGGGCTGGGCAAGATGGGCGGCAACATGGCCGAGCGGCTGCGCCGCGGCGGTCACGACGTCGTCGGATACGACCGCGATCCCGCGGTCAGTGACGTCTCCAGCCTGAAGGACCTGGTGGACCGCCTCCAGGCGCCGCGCACGGTGTGGGTCATGGTGCCCGCCGGAGCGCCGACGCAGGCGACGGTCGAGGAACTCGGCGACCTGCTGTCGTCCGGCGACATCGTCATCGACGGTGGCAACTCGCACTATCTGGACGACCAGAAGCACGCCGCCGAGCTGGGCGCCAAGGGGATCGGCTTCATCGACTGCGGGGTCAGCGGCGGGATCTGGGGCCTGGAGAACGGCTACGCGCTGATGGTCGGCGGCTCCAAGGAGGGCGTCGAGCGGCTGATGCCGATCTTCGACACGCTCAAGCCCGAAGAGGGCGGCTTCGTCCACGCCGGTGAGGTCGGCGCCGGCCACTTCGCGAAGATGGTCCACAACGGCATCGAGTACGGCATGATGCAGGCCTTCGCCGAGGGCTGGGAGCTGCTGGAGGCCTCCGACGTCGTGACCGACGTCCCCGGAGCCTTCAAGAGCTGGCGCAACGGCACGGTCATCCGCTCGTGGCTGCTCGACCTGCTGGTCCGCGCGCTCGACGAGGACCCGGCCCTGGCCGAGCTGAAGGGCTACGCGCAGGACTCCGGCGAGGGCCGGTGGACCGTGCAGGCCGCCGTGGACCACGCGGTGCCGCTGCCGGTCATCACCGCTGCGCTCTACGCCCGCTTCGCCTCCCGGCAGGACGACTCGCCGGCCATGAAGGTCGTCGCGGCCCTGCGCAACCAGTTCGGCGGGCACGCCGTCACCTCCAAGGAGGGCGAGACCGCCAAGGGCGCCGACGCCCCGGGCGCCGACGTCGTCCCTCCGGTGGAGGCCGAGAAGTAGACCGGGTCTCCGACGGAGGCCGGAAGATCGACCGGCCCCGTACGGCCCGCGCCCGAGCCCTCCCACGGGCTCGGGCCCGCAACCCCGCCGGCGGGCGGGCCGAGCCGGCCCGTACGGCACCGGGCGTGGAGACCCGCGTCCCCGCACCGGACGCGGGCCGTACGGACCGGTGGACGACCGGCCTGCCGGCGACGGACCGATGGGCGGCGGGCTTGTCAGCGCCCGTCTTCCCGCGGGCGGGCGGGCCGAGCCGGCCCGTGGACGCGGGCCGTACGGACCAGGCGAGGCCCCGGCGGGGGGCGTGTCCGACTAATCTTCCTGGGGTGCATGTCGCCAACCTCTCCCTGACCGACTTCCGGTCCTACGACACCGTCGACCTCGGCCTGGAGCCGGGGGTCACGGCCTTCGTGGGTCCCAACGGGCAGGGCAAGACCAACCTGGTCGAGGCGCTGGGATACGTGGCGACGCAGTCGAGCCACCGGGTCGCCAGCGACGGGCCGCTGGTGCGGCAGGGAGCGGCGCGGGCGATCATCCGGTCCGTGATCGTCCGGGAGGACCGGCGGGCGCTGGTCGAGCTGGAGATCAACCCGGGCCGGGCCAACCGGGCCAGGCTGAACCGCTCGCCGGTCTCGCGCCCGCGCGACGTCGTCGGGCTGCTGCGCACGGTCCTGTTCGCCCCCGAGGACCTGGCCATGGTCAAGGGAGACCCCTCCGAGCGGCGCCGCTACCTCGACGACCTGCTGGTGGCCAGGGCGCCCCGGTTCGCGGGGGTCCGCGCCGACTACGACCGGGTGCTCAAGCAGCGCGGCGCCCTGCTGCGTACGGCGGCGCAGGCCCGGCGGGGCGGCCGGAGCGGGCGGCGGGCCGAGCACGACGCGGCGTTCGCCGCGGCCGGCGCCGGAGACCCCCTGAGCACCCTGGAGGTCTGGGACGCCCATCTGGCCAGGCACGGCGCGGAGCTGCTCGCGGCCCGGCTGGAGCTGGTCGAGGCGCTGCGGCCGCTGGTCTCGGCCTCCTACGCGGCCCTCGCGCCCGGCTCGGCCCCCGCCTGCCTGGAATATCGCGGCACGCTCCCCACCGAGGCCGGGGCCGACCGCGCGACCCTGGAGGAGCGGCTCCGGGCCGGTCTGCTGGAGGTCCGCGACTCCGAGATCGAACGCGGCGTCACCCTCGTCGGTCCGCACCGCGACGACCTGTTCCTCGGCCTGGGGGAGCTGCCCGCGCGCGGTTACGCCAGCCACGGCGAGTCGTGGTCGTTCGCGCTGGCACTCCGGCTGGCCGCCTACGACCTGCTCAGGGCCGACGGCGGTGATCCGGTGCTGATCCTCGACGATGTCTTCGCCGAGCTGGACAACCAGCGCCGCCGCCGGCTGGCCGAGATCGTCGCCCCGGCCGAACAGGTGCTGATCACCGCCGCGGTCGCCGACGACGTGCCCGCGGAGCTGGTCGGGGCCCGATACGCCGTCACCGAGGGGAGCGTGCAGCGTGTCCGATGACAGGTCCCCGGAGCACGGTCCGGCACCGTCCGGGGAGCCCCGGAGCGCGGCCGGAGAGGGCCGGAGCGCATCCGGGGAGAGCAGGAGCGCATCCGGGGAGAGCAGGAGCGCATCCGGGGAGAGCAGGAGCGCATCCGGGGAGAGCAGGAGCGCGGCCGCGGGGAGCTCGCCGGAGCCCGGTGCGACACCGTCCGGGGAGCCCCGGGCCGTGCCCGGAGCGGACGGCCGGGCCGTCCCCGGGCCGGAGACGCCGGAGGCGGGGTCGGCCAGGAGCGCGGCGGCCAAGGGCGCGGCGCTGGCCCGCGAGAAGCTGGCCCAGGCCAAGGCGGACGCGGCCAGGAGGGGGCAGCTCCCCCGCCGGGAGCCCCGGCGCAGGGCGGCCGGCCCGCGCCGGGATTTCGGCGATCCCCAGCTTTTCGGCCGGGCCATCGCCGATCTGCTGGCCGACCGCGGCTGGGAACAGCCCGTCGCCGTGGGCGGGGTGTTCGGCCGCTGGCACGAGATCGTCGGCTCCGATCTGGCCGCGCACACCCGGCCGGAGACCTTCGCCGACGGCGAGGTCGTGGTGGTCGCCGACTCCACCGCCTGGGCGACCCAGGTGCGGCTGCTGGCAAGAACCCTGGTCAGACGCCTGAACGAGGAGCTCGGCGACGGAACGGTGCAGCGGGTGAAGGTGCGCGGCCCGCAGAACGGGCCACGTCCCAGCGGTGGTCTGCGGGTCACCGGCAGCCGCGGCCCGGGTGACACCTACGGGTGATCGACTTCCCGGAAAACGGATCAGCGGCCTCTCTGGCGCGATGACCCCCCTCCGTGTAGGGGGATGCTTGAGTGGATGGTCGACGCGCGACAGAGCGTTCTGGAGCCCGTCAATGCCACATCACGCGCGCTGAGCCGCTAGAATGAAACCGAATTCCGGACACGTCCGTTTGCGTGTCACCCCCGGCACGTAAGCCGACTCCCCTGGGTGAGCGCATCGGGGCATTCACGACGGTGACGGGCACGGCGGGGCTGAGATTCGTTTCTCCCGCTGCATGTCCGCGGCAGGAGGATTCCGCACTTGTCCTACGACGCTAGCTCAATCACCGTTCTCGAAGGACTCGAGGCGGTCCGTAAGCGCCCGGGTATGTACATCGGCTCGACCGGAGAACGCGGTCTCCACCACCTCGTCTACGAGGTCGTGGACAACTCCGTCGACGAGGCCCTGGCCGGGCACGCCGACCGGATCGAGATCACCCTGCTCCCCGACAACGGCGTGCGGGTCGTGGACAACGGCCGCGGCATCCCCGTCGGCATGCACCCCGTCGAGAAGCGCCCCGCGGTCGAGGTCGTCCTGACCGTGCTGCACGCGGGAGGCAAGTTCGACGGCAAGTCCTACGCGGTCTCCGGCGGTCTGCACGGCGTCGGCGTCTCCGTGGTGAACGCGCTGTCCACCAGGCTGGAAGTGGAGATCCGCACCGACGGTCACTACTGGCGGCAGTCCTACGCGGACTCCCGGCCGACGGCGCCCCTGGAGAAGGGCGAGCCGACCGGCGAGACCGGCACCTCGATCACGTTCTGGGCCGACGAGACCATCTTCGAGACCACGACGTGGAGCTTCGAGACGCTCTCGCGCCGCTTCCAGGAGATGGCCTTCCTCAACAAGGGCCTGACGATCTCCATCCGGGACGAGCGGCCCGACCACATCGACGGTGAGCCCGTCGAGGTGGTCTACCACTACGAGGGCGGCCTGTCCGACTTCGTCAAGCACCTCAACTCCAAGAAGGAAGCCGCGCACCTCTCGGTGATCGACTTCGAGGAGAACGGCGAGGGGATCTCGGTCGAGATCGCCATGCAGTGGAACAACTCCTACAGCGAGTCGGTCTACACCTTCGCCAACACGATCAACACGGCCGAGGGCGGCACCCACGAGGAGGGGTTCCGGGCGGCGCTGACGTCGATCGTCAACCGCTACGCCCGCGAGCAGAAGTTCCTCAAGGAGGGCAAGGACGACAACCTCTCCGGCGAGGACATCCGTGAGGGCCTCACCGCGATCATCTCGGTGAAGCTGGCCGACCCCCAGTTCGAGGGCCAGACCAAGACCAAGCTGGGCAACACCGAGGCCAAGTCGTTCGTCCAGAAGGCCTGCAACGACCACCTGCGCGACTGGTTCGAGCGCAACCCGGGCGAGGCCAAGGACGTCATCAACAAGTCCCTGCAGGCCGCGCGCGCCCGCATCGCGGCCCGCCAGGCCCGCGACCTGACCCGGCGCAAGTCGCTGCTGGAGTCGGGTTCCGGTCTGCCCGGCAAGCTGGCCGACTGCCAGTGGAGCGATCCGGAGAAGTGCGAGCTGTTCATCGTCGAGGGTGACTCGGCGGGCGGCTCCGCCAAGGGCGGCCGCGACTCCAAGTTCCAGGCGATCCTGCCCATCCGCGGCAAGATCCTGAACGTGGAGAAGGCACGCATCGACAAGGTGCTGAAGAACGCCGAGGTCCAGGCGCTGATCACCGCCATGGGCACCGGCGTCCACGACGAGTTCGACATCGCCAAGCTCCGCTACCACAAGCTCATTCTGATGGCCGACGCCGACGTCGACGGCCAGCACATCAACACGCTGCTGCTGACGCTGCTGTTCCGCTTCATGCGGCCCCTGATCGAGGCCGGGCACGTCTACCTCTCCCAGCCGCCGCTCTACAAGATCAAGTGGGACCGCCGGGGCGAGGACGCCTCCTACGCCTACTCCGACCCGGAGCGCGACGCGATCATCGCGGACGGCATGGCCCGGGGCAAGCGCGACCCGCGCCTGCACGACGGCATCCAGCGGTTCAAGGGTCTGGGCGAGATGAACGCCTCCCAGCTCTGGGAGACCACGATGAACCCGGAGACCCGCGTCCTGCGCCAGGTCACCCTCGACGACGCCGCGCAGGCCGACGAGCTGTTCAGCGTTCTCATGGGTGAGGACGTCGAGGCCCGCCGCTCCTTCATCATCAGAAACGCGCGAGACGTCCGTTTCCTCGATGTGTAGCGGTAGCCGTACAGCCTCTCCTCCGACTCTGAAAGGGATCCACCACCCGTGACGGATGTGAACACTCCGCCCGCAGAGCGCATCGAGCCGGTCGACATCCAGTCGGAGATGCAGCGCAGCTACATGGACTACGCGATGTCCGTCATCGTGGCCCGTGCGCTGCCCGACGTCCGCGACGGACTCAAGCCGGTCCACCGCCGCGTGCTCTACGCCATGTACGACGGCGGCTACCGCCCCGACCGCGGCTACTTCAAGTGCTCCCGTGTCGTCGGCGACGTCATGGGCTCCTACCACCCGCACGGCGACTCCTCGATCTACGGCACCGTCGTACGGCTGGCACAGCCCTGGGCGCTGCGCTACACCCTGGTCGACGGACAGGGCAACTTCGGGTCGCCGGGCAACGACATGCCGGCCGCCATGCGATACACCGAGTGCAAGCTCGCGCCGATCGCCATGGAGATGATCCGTGACATCGACAAGGACACCGTCGACTTCCAGCCCAACTACGACGGGCGTTCCCAGGAGCCGCTGGTCCTGCCGTCGCGGTTCCCGAACCTGCTGGTCAACGGCTCGGCGGGCATCGCGGTCGGCATGGCCACCAACATCCCGCCGCACAACCTGCGCGAGGTGTCCGAAGGCATCAAGTGGGCCCTGCAGAACCCCGAGGCCGGTGACGAGGAGCTGCTTGAGGCGCTGATCGCCCGGGTCAAGGGCCCTGACTTCCCGACCGGCGCGCTGATCGTCGGCCGCCGCGGCATCGACGACGCCTACCGGACCGGCCGCGGCTCGATCACGATGCGGGCGATCGTGGAGGTCGAGGAGGACGCCAAGGGGCGTCAGTGCCTGGTCGTCACCGAGCTGCCCTACCAGGTCAACCCCGACAACCTCGCGCTGTCGATCGCCGAGTCGGTGAAGGAGGGCCGGATCACCGGCATCGCCGACGTCCGCGACGAGAGCTCCTCCCGGGTCGGCCAGCGCCTGGTGATCGTGCTCAAGCGCGACGCGGTCGCCAAGGTCGTGCTGAACAACCTCTACAAGCACACCCAGCTCCAGACCACCTTCGGCGCCAACATGCTGGCGCTGGTCGACGGCGTGCCCCGGACCCTGCGGCTGGACCAGTTCGTCCGCCACTACGTGGCCCACCAGATCGAGGTCGTGGTCCGCCGGACGCGCTACCTGCTGCGCAAGGCCGAGGAGCGGGCCCACATCCTGCGCGCGCTGCTCAAGGCGCTCGAGCGGATGGACGAGGTCATCGCCCTCATCCGCCGCTCGCCGTCGGCGTCGGCCGCGCAGGGCGGCCTCATGGCGCTGCTGGAGATCGACGAGATCCAGGCGCAGGCCATCCTCGACATGCAGCTGCGCAAGCTGGCCGCCCTGGAGCGGCAGCAGATCACCGACGAGTACGACGCGCTGATGGCGCACATCATCGACTACCAGGAGATCCTCGCCTCGCCCGAGCGGCAGCGGGGCATCGTCTTCGACGAGCTCTCGGAGATCGCCTCGAAGTACGGCGACGAGCGCAAGACGGAGATCATCGCCTACGAGGGCGACATGTCGATCGAAGACCTCCTCGCCGAGGAGGACATGGTCGTCACGATCACCCGCGGCGGCTACGCCAAGCGCACCAACACCGACCTCTACCGGGCGCAGAAGCGTGGCGGCAAGGGCGTGCGCGGCGCGCAGCTCCGGCAGGACGACATCGTCGACCACTTCTTCGTCACGACGACCCACCACTGGCTGCTGTTCTTCACCAACAAGGGCAGGGTCTACCGGGTCAAGGCCTACGAGCTGCCCGACTCCGGCCGCGACGCCCGCGGCCAGCACCTGGCGAACCTGCTGGCCATGCAGCCCGACGAGGTCGTCATGGAGGTGCTGGACCTGCGCGACTACGAGGTCGCCCCTTACCTCGTGCTCGCCACCCGCAGCGGTCTGGTGAAGAAGACGCGTCTGTCCGAATACGACTCGCCGCGTTCGGGTGGCCTGATCGCCATCAACCTGCGAGAAGATGACGAAGTGATCGCTGCCCGGTTGGTGTCCGAGGAGGACGACCTCCTCCTGGTCTCCCGCGGCGCCCAGTCCATCCGCTTCACGGCCTCCGACGAGGCCCTGCGCCCGATGGGCCGGGCGACCAGCGGTGTGATCGGCATGCGTTTCCTCGACGGGGACGAGCTGCTGGCGATGAACCGCATCGCCGACGGCGACGATGTGTTGATCGCGACCGAAGGCGGGTATGCCAAGCGCACCCCGGCCGATCAGTACCCTGTCCAGGGACGGGGAGGCAAGGGCGTCCTGACTGCGAAGATCGTCAGTGCTCGTGGCAAGCTGGTTGGTGCTGCCATGGTCAGTCCGGAGGACGAGGTTTTCGCGATCACGTCCGCCGGCGGGGTTATCCGGACCAGCGCAGGGGAGATCAAGCAGTCCGGTCGCCAGACCATGGGGGTACGTCTGATGAATCTCGCAGAGGGGGACAGCGTCGTGGCTCTCGCCCGTAATGCCGAGGCGTTGGAGACCGAGCAAAACGAGGCGTTGGAGACCGAGCAAAACGGGGAAGGGGAGTAACCTGTGTGCGCTCAGGCCAGACCAGGTCCACGTCCGGCCTCCTCATCGACACGCGACCAGGTGACGGAGAAGATGGATAAGACCACCGAAGCGGACGCCGCCAATGTGGTCGAGTCACCGGCTGACGGTGGTAAGCCCACGCCGGAGACCGATAATTCGGTAACCGACGACCTCAAGGGCAGGCAGAACGTGACGGCGATCGAGGACGGCAAACCCGGCGACTCCACCGTGCGCATCCGCCCGCGGGCAGAGAACGACAGCTCCTCCTGGGCTCCAGGCGGCCTGTCGTCCCCCGCGCCGGAGACACGGGACAAGAAGGCGGCCGACACCCCTCCGCGGGCGCCGCGCAAGGCCCACCTGGTGCTGCGCCGCATCGAGCCGTGGTCGGCCATGAAGTTCAGCTTCGTGGTCTCCCTGGTCTGCTTCGTGGTGCTGTTCGTCGCGGTCGCGGTGCTCTACATGGTGCTGTCCGGCCTGGGAGTGTTCGACAACATCATCCAGACGGTGAACCAGCTCACGACGGCCGACGGCAAGTCCACCAGCGGCGTGGACGTCGCCTCCTGGTTCGAGCCGGTCCGCATCCTCGGCTACACCGCCCTGATCGGCGCGGTGAACGTGGTGCTGATCACGGCCCTGTCCACCCTCGGTTCGGTCATCTACAACATCGCCTCCGACCTGGTCGGCGGCGTGGAGGTCACCTTCAGCGAGGCCGAGTAACCACCTGTCGCCATGCCCCGGCCCACCGGCCGGGGACATGGCGCGAGTGGGTGCCCGGACAGGGTAAGCTTTTCCCTGTTCGAACGGGACGGATTCGCCTCCAGCAGGCGGATGCGATACCGTTCTCTCTCGTAACGAGGGGCTATAGCTCAGACGGTTAGAGCGCTTCCCTGATAAGGAAGAGGTCCCAGGTTCAAGTCCTGGTAGCCCCACCCAGTTCAGAGGCCATTTCCCAGCAAGGGAAGTGGCCTTTTTGATCTTCCGGGTGACCAACTGAGTGACTAAGGTCGTATCTCGTCCGAAGGTCACAAGCTACAGCCGGAACACTGAGCCTCCCCGTCCCGAGGTCCGCCCGGAGGATGAGCGGTTGTGGGGTCCCGGGGGATATGGGCGATGAAGCATCGCGCACTGTTGTGTTGGATGGGTGCCGTCCTTCTGTCCACCCTTCCTAACTGGGCTTCGTTGCCAGTGGATACAGAGATCTACATCTGCGCCTATTTGGACACCGAAGGTGGATACACAGGTCGTGATGTGCTCGGCCTGGGCTTCAGCGCGATGGCCACGCTCCTTCCCCTTACCTTGATGGCGCTGGCCGTGGCCGCACGGCGATCACTGCCCCAAAGGCGCCGGCTCCTCGCCTGGATAGGAGCGGGTGGAGCGCTCGCGACAGCCGCTTACTACGCGCTATCGACCATTGCGTTCTTCGCCCCTTATTGCCCTGAGGGCTCGCAGGGGCCTGGGGTCGTGCTCCCGCTCTACGGCGCTGTTGCTGCGCTCGTCCTGATCGCCGACGCGACCCGGGCCGGAGACAAGCCCAACGCGGACGCCGAGACGCGGCCGTGAACAGTGCTTAAGCCTGCGGGAAGATCTGATCCATCGCCTCGGCACCTTCCAGCAGCATCGGGCGCCCGCCGCACCGAACGGACCCGTCGCCCGTGGTGCGCGCTGCCGCTGCGACCGCCGGCCCAACCGCTCCGCGGCCCCTTCGGGGTGCCATTCGGCATTGCGCCGGCCGTCTCCGCTCCCGTTCATGGTCTTCAGGGTTGAGGTCGGTGACTCCCCCGTCCCCGCTGCCGAAGTGTTCGTGTCCCTCAATCGGCGTCAACTCCGTCTGTGCACGTTGGGTGGGATCAACGGTGCACGTAGCGGGCTGGGGGACACGCCAAGACGGAGTTGACCCCTCAAGCGGCATCATGGTGCGCTCTCCGCGACTGGAGAGGACATGGGATGCGTCTTGCGGAGATCGGCATAGCGCGCAGCGATCCGGCGAGCGGCCGTCGCCGGGTTGTCTGCAAGGTGGGCTGCGTATTTCCTTCGACCGGTATGGGATGAGTAGTCCCCGTTCCACCACAGGAAGCGGAAGCCGTCGGACCAGACGAGTAGATCCACCACACACTGAGCAGGGCTGCCCCGTGCCCGTGGTGGAGGTCGGTGGTGATGCCGAGGTGGCCAAGCTCCGCGCGCAGATGTTGCATCGCCCGCAGAGCCGGATCGGCGGTTGTCGGAACCCTTGAAGTAATCATCACGTTCAGCTAAGCCGTCGCGTTCTGGCAGGGCACGATGACAATAGGAGATAGCCAGGGGTACGGCCGTATCCGCGAATATCTGGAGGTGAGCGAGTGAGCACCCCAGGAACATCCCCCGAGTGGGCCGCACGGCTGCGTGAGGAGCGCAAAGCCAAGGTCGGCACCGTGGCGGACATGGCCCGTCGTCTCAAAGAAGCCGCAGGAGAACAACGCGGCAGGCTGCCCAGCATCGACGACCTCACCCGCACCATCCGGGGATGGGAACGCGGTGATCACTACCCCAGCGAGCGCTATCGCCTGCTGTACGCCCGGGCGCTGCGGACCACCGAGGCCGGGCTGTTCGACCTCGTCGAGCGTTCCAGCGTTCCTGTCCCCGCGCTGCCTCTGCCGTCCGTCGCACCCGACGCCGATCTGTTCGAGCGGATCACCCGCAGCGTGCAGCAGCCCGGCCGGGTGGATCAGCGGACCGTGGGCTGGTTGGCGATCTGCCTTGCCGAACACCGCAAGGTAGAAGACACCATCGGCGCCCGTCCGCTGCTCGGGATCGTGCGCTCCCAACTCGGCGTGGTGGTCGAGTTGGCCCAGCACGCCCGTGGTTCGCTGGCCGACACGGTGGTTGACCTGGCCGCACAGTACGCCCAGTTCGTCGCGTGGATGTCCTTGGACGTCGACGACCAGGCCGCCGAGCACGCCGACGACGAGCCGGTGTGGATGTACTTCTACGACGAGACCTGGTTCCGCCTCCAGCGCGGCATGACCGAGCTGCACCTCGCCAACTGGCCGAAGGCGATCGACCTGCTGACCGATGGACTGTCCGGCCTGCCGGAGAGCTACAAGCGCGACCGGGCCTGGTACGGCTCCTGCCTGGCCAAGGCCCACGCCGAGGCCGGGGACGCGGCGGCGGCCGTACAGGTGAGCCTGCCCATCGTGGCCGACGCCGTCGAGCTGAACCGGCACGCGACCAAGGAGCTCGTCAACGTTGCGACGCTGCTAACGCGGCGTAAGGCCCCCCAAGCCGCTGACTTGAAGGAAGCTCTCGTGGCAGGCCGTACAGATCACTGATCAGTCCGCAACGATTTCGGCTCCCAGGAAATCCGTTTCATGGGGGTCCCAGTCGGCGAAGGCGATACCCGTGATCTTGGTTGCGAGTGCGAACGCACAGGCGATCGGATCGTCAACCCCGTCATCCTCGGGGGTGCGGTCAGGGTCGAGTCCGACAGCACGCATTGAAGCCGTCAGACGACTTGGATCACTTCCCGCACGATCTTTGAGGCGCGCAAGCATGAAGTTCGTGATCACGTCACCGTCGATCGCGTATCCGAACATGTGCGAGGCATAGTCATTACGGCAGACGGACACCATCTCCGTACCCTGGGAAAGTTTGGTCAGCACTTCCCGCACGGCCCCCCGTCCGCCCCGGGGCTCGACGAGCAGGGTCCAGCCATCGAAACTCGTCGCGCCGACATGGCCGGCTTCCAGGCCGTCAGTCTCCTGGATGTTCGTCATCACACGCTCATCAAGCTCGTCGAAGGTGACTTTCCCGATCGAGTCCGGCTCCGCGCCCAAGCGCGTCAGTACTTCGGCCGGACTCAGGTCCCGGATGAAGGACACGCAGTAGATGTCACCCAACGGTCCATCACCCGAGAGCCAGCCGAATTCCTCGCGAGGGTCTGTCACCACAGCTCCTTTGATCAGTTGCGCGTCATGATGACAGCCTTCACTGACAAGCATGGACATGCCTATGGGGGCGTCGGTGGTGGCAGGAGACGCGTGGGCGTGGGTGACAAACTGAGTGACAACCGCCCTGGACAGGGCCGGACGGCGGTGGACCGCCGTGGACTGTATGCACAGGTAGGAGCGGGTACAGCCCATGATCCCGCCCCCACCGGCTTTGCCTGATAAGGAAGAGGTCCCAGGTTCAAGTCCTGGTAGCCCCACCCAGTTCAGAGGCCATTTCCCAGCAAGGGAAGTGGCCTTCCAGGATGGCCAGACCTCCCTTGGGCAAGGATGAAGCAGCACCCACATCCCCAGGTCAGCACCTCGCGAAGGCCAAGAAGCGAGTTCCACTTCTAATCCGTCTCCGCAATCAGGTGAGCGCCTTCCGGATCAGTGCCGCGTCTTGGTCGAGGAGCTCACGCGAGCGCTCCTTCCAGTCAGCGGTGACCACAACGCCGTCCCCCGGGTAACGGGGCACCACGTGCAGGTGGAGATGGGAGACCTCCTGCCCGGCGGCTTCCCCGTCGGCCAATGACAGCCACACTCCGTCACAGCGGAGCCCTGACGCCCGCAACGCGACCGACACACGCTGTGCCGTCCGCCAGATCGCCGCACCGACCGCGTCATCGGCGTCCGCCGGCCCGGCCATGTGCATGCGCGGGATCACCAGTACATGACCGACCGTGGCTGGGGCGCGGTCCAGGATGGCCACCACGCTGTCATCGGCGTAGACGACGCTGGCCTCGGCTCGCCCCGCGATGATCTCGCAGAAGATGCAGATGCTCATACGGATCATGGTCTCGGCCGCATCAGGTCTCTTGCACCCGGATTTCTCATGACCGCCTGCCTGGGGCATTTCTCATGAACGCCTGCCTGGAACGACGTGTCCGCCGGCCAGGTTTTCCCGGTGGCCGCTCACGGACGTGCGCGGGTCGCGCCCGGCCGGTGAGCCGCGATCACCTGATCGGCCGTGGCCGTCGCGTGCTGATGTACGCGGTGGCAGGCAGTCCGCACGTACACGCGAGGGATCGACGCCGGTGCCCAGCCGGCGGCTCAGCTTTCCCGGACCGCCGCCTCCGCCGGGGCGGGGAGCGTTCCGAGGTCGTGGGAGTAGAGCCAGCCGGTGGCCTTCTCGTGGAAGTGCCGGAAGAAGATCGGCATGATCAGGTCGTTGAGACGGCGGCCGATCGGTCCGGCGGTCTTGGCGTCTCGGTTGTCGCCGGCGGCCTTGACCATCCTGGCGACGCGCGCGCGCCGCCTCCGGGCGTACGTCTCCAGTCCGGCCGGGATCGTCGTGGCACCGGCAAGTGCCTGTGCGAGCACCAGCGCGTCCTCGATCGACATGGACGCGCCCTGCCCGGCGCCGACCGGGTGCCCGGCGTCGCCCACGAGCACGATGCGGTCGTTGTGCCACACCGGAACCTCGGCGAGCGTGTGCATGAGCGTCGGCCGGTGGATGGCCGTCGTCGCTCTGAGGATGGCCTGCGGTAGCTCCTCGGAGCGGTAGAGCCCGCTCAGCCGCTCCAGCCGTTCCGCGTCCCCGGTGTCGGCCGGTGCCGGCTGTTCGGGCGCGGCGACCTGCGCTGACCACCACAGGGAGCCGTCGGGGGTGGGTATATAGATGAAAGCGCCGTTTCGGGCGAAGACCATGTTGAACGTGCCCCGCTCGACCTCGATGCCCTCGGCGACGCCCGAGATGCTGTAAAGCCCCGCGTAGGTCGGCGTCGGGGCGGACGGGGCGAGGATTCCGCGGGTCGTGGACCAGATGCCGTCGGCGCCGACCAGCAGGTCGGCCGCCGCGACGCGCCCGCTTGCGAACTCGGCCCGTACACCGTCAGGGGTGGTGGCCGCGTCGGTCAGCCGCTCGCCGGTGACGATCCGGGCGCCCGACCGCAGGGCCGCCGCGCGGAGCGCCGCCACGAGGTCTCCGCGCATCAGCGTCACGCTGTTCAGCGCGTCGCCGGTGAGCCGGCCCCGGGGCACATCGCCCAGCAGCTTCCCGGAGCCGGCCCACATGCGCTGTCGCGGGACCTCGAAGCCGGCCCGCTGGATCTCTTCCAGGCAGGCGAGCCCGTCGAGCGCGCGCAGTCCGTTGGTGGCCAGGCTCAGGAAGGAGCCGACCCGCCCGGCGGGGTCCTCGTACGCCTCGTACACCGTGACCTCGGCGCCGATCCGCCGCAGCGCGATCGCGCTCGCGGCCCCCGCGACTCCCGCGCCGACGACAATCACCTTCATGCATGCTCCCTGAATCCAGTTTCACTGAATGTATATTCGGCGAACGCGGGTTCAGTATGATGTGGCCGTCGATGGACGTCAAGGGGAGTTCCAGTGGGAGTTCGGAAGGCGCGGGCGGCCGAGACCGAGGCGGCGCTCAAGGAAGCGGCCCGGCGGCTGTTCGTGGAGGACGGCTATCTCAACACCAAGATCACGGACATCACCCGTGCGGCGGGACGGGCCACCGGGTCGTTCTACGACCACTTCGCGAGCAAGGAAGAGCTGCTCAAGAGCCTGCTGGCCGACCTCGAAGCGGACTCGGACGCTGAGATCGAGCCGCATCCGCGCGACCACGACCTCACCGATCGAGCCCAGCTCCGCTGGCACGTCGCGATCATCTGGAAGCTGTTCCGCGAGCATCTGCCGGTCGTGGTGGCGATGTACCAGTCATCCGCCGCCGAGAAGCCGGGATCCGGCCACGCCTGGCAGAACCTCACGGCCGAGACCGAGACCCTCCGGGAGCATCTGGAGTTCCTGCGGGAGAAAGGGCATGCGCTGCCGGGCGATCCCACGCTGGTGGCGGCCGCGATGGGCGCGATGCTGTCGATGCTCGGCTACGCCGTGCTCACCGCGGGAGAGCACGCCCCGGCCTTCACCGACGACCAGATCATCGACACGCTCACCGAACTCCTCCTCAACGGCCTGACCGGCTGATCAGGGGGGTGAGGGGTGGCCCGTGCCCAGGCGGTCCGTTCCCATGGGCCCGCCTTCCCATGGGGCCGACGGCGCTACGGGACGGGCTCCGCGTCGCGGCGATTGGCGTAGACGCTGGTCAGCGTGACGGTGACCAGGACCGCGATGATGACCCCGAGCGAGAGCAGGATCGGGATCTCCGGAACCCACGGCCACAGGCCGTGTGCCCAGTGCAGGACCAGCTTGATCCCGATGAAGGCCAGGATGATGCCGAGCCCGTGGTTGAGGTGCCGCAGCTTCGCCAGGACGCCCAAGAGCACGAAGTAGAGCGCCCGCAGGCCCAGCAGGGCGAAGGCGTTGGTGGCGAAGACGATGAAGGGGTCCTCGGTCACGCCGTAAACCGCCGGTACCGAGTCGACGGCGAAGACGATGTCGGTGGCGAAGACGGCCACGATGGCCAGCGCCAGCGGGGTGAGGGCGCGGCGGCCGCCCTCGCGGACCACCAGGCGGGAGCCGCGGTAGTCGTCGGTGACCGGCATGAAGCGCCGCAACAGCCGGACCGTGCGCATGGAGGAGATGTCGACCGCCTGCTCCTCGCCGCGCAGCGCGTCCTTGAGGATCTTCCCGGCGGTGACGATCAGTACCCCGCCGAACAGCAGGAACGCCCACGTGCCGCTCTGCAGGACGGCCGCCCCGAGCGCGATGAAGATCGCGCGCAGGACCAGTGCCCCGATGATGCCGTACAGCAGGACCCGCTGGGCCAGCGCGGCCGGGACCGCGAAGGCCGACAGCAACAGCATGAACACGAACAGGTTGTCCACCGACAGCGATTTCTCCACCACGTAGCCGGTGAAGAACTCCACCGCCTGGGTGGATCCGAACGCCGTCCAGACATAGACGCCGAAGAGCACGGGCAGCGTGAGGTAGAAGACCGACCAGGCCACCGCCTCGCGCATCCGCACCTCGTGCGGGCGCCGGGTCAGCAGGAAGTCCAGGGCCAGCAGTACTACCAGGGCGGCGACCGTGATCGTCCACAGTTTCAGTGAACCGATCGTTTCGATATCAGCCGTCGGCAGACCTGCCTCGATGAACATGGAACCTCCTCGAACGTGCTTGGCCGTTCGAGGTCTCCTTCACCCATACCGCATGGGCGGCCGTCCGGGGACGCTTGAGCGTCCGTACTGACCGGATCGACGCTTGGGAAGTACTCCCCTCGCCATCCCAGGGTAGGTCAAACCAGGGCGTATCGTCTCCCCCCTCCGGCCGGCAGTCGGCATTTGACCAGGATCCGACCTGCGCCGATAGTGGAATCAACGCGGAGGGGAGTACCCGCCGCCCGACATCCCGACCGTCATCACGGCCCCTGGGCACAGGCGGGCCCGGCGGGGTGGCCCCTCGTCAGACGTGGGGTGTGGGGAGACCTTCGTCCTCGTAGCCACCTGTGCGTGGCAAGGCCGAGGGAGGGCTCCATGTCGGTCACGCTGCTTCTCGAAACGCTGCTGGGCGTCCTGCTGACGGTCTCCGCGGTCGTCACCGTCGCCGTCCTGTGGCCGGGGTCGACACGGCGCCGGCCATCGGTCCCCGTTCAGCCGCCTCCCCCGTGCCGTCCTTTGATGACCGCCGCAGGGCGCCGGGGCACCGCTCAGCGCGGACGCCGCCACCGGGGCTGAGGGCGCTCGCACCGCCCGGTCCGCCGCACGGCCACGCTCCAGCACGGCCACGCTCCAGCACGGTCGGGCGCTCCGGCACGGTCGGGCGCTCCGGTACGGCCGGGCGCTCCGGTACGGCCGGGCATGTCTCACCCCGTCGCGCCGCGGACGGCGGTCGCCCCCCAGATCGTGGCCAGCGCGGCATAGGCACTCAGCAGCGCGACGGTGACCCCCGTCCCGGCGGTGGCCGGCGACGCCGCCAGGACCAGCGACGTGACGATGGCGAGGGCCAGCAGGGCCGCCCAGCCGTACAGCACGGACCGTCCGCGCCGGGAGCCGGTGTGCGCCGCCTCCTGGACGGGGGTGACCAGCGCCATCACCGCGGCGCCGGCCGTGCCCACCGCCTCCAGCCCGGAGGCCACGCCTGACGCCAGCAGCAGCGCGCCCGCCACCGGCAGCACGCAGCAGAGCACCGCCACGCGCGCCTGCGCGCCCTCCAGCAGCAGCCGGGTGGCCCGGCCGCGGTGCAGGCGCAGCGTCGCCCACGACTCGGCGACCCACGCCGCCCAGTGCAGCACCGCGATGAGGACGAAAACCGCGATGAGCGGCGGCGCCATGGGCAGCAGCAGTGCCATGCGCCAGCCGCCGCGGAACCTGCCGCGCAGGCGGGTCAGCACGCGGTAGAGGGGGTTGCGGCGTTTGAGCGCCAGGACGAGCAGGTCCCTGGCGTGGTCGAAGGAGGGATCGAGCCGCAGCACTTCGCGGAAGGCCTCCGCCGCCCGCCCGGGGTCGCCGAAGGCCAGCTCCGCACGGCCGTACACCAGGTGCGCGGTGGCGCTCTCCGGATTCAGACGTACGGCCAGCGCCGCGGCCGGTCTGGCCTCCGCCGCGTCGCCGAGCATGACCAGGGCCACTGCCAGCAGGCTCACCAGGTCGGAGTCCTGCGGATCGATGCGCAGCCCCTGACGCGCCGCCTGCGCGGCCTCGGCCCACTGGTCGCTCTGCACGCGCACCCGGGCCAGCAGTTCCCAGGTGTTGGCGTGCTCGGGGGCCAGCGCCAGCGAGGCCTCGACGGCCGGCAGCGCCCGGTCGGGCCGGTGGGCGCGGTAGTACACCTTCCCGGCCGTGTAGTGCGTGAACCAGAAGTCCGGCGCCAGCCGTACCGCCTCGTCGGCCTCGGCGGCGGCCTCGGCCACCTCGCCCTGCTCGATCAGGGCGACGGCGAGCAGGGCGTGTGCGGTGGGGTGCTGCGGGTCGTGGGTGATCGCGCCGCGCAGCTCCCGCGCCGCCTCCACCGGGCGGCGCAGGTCGAGCAGGCTGCGCGCGCGTTCGAGCGTGGCCTGGACTGTCACCACTTGCGCTTGATCCACGGCATCAGCTCGTCCCAGGCGCCGGACTCGTTGGCGTGCAGCACGTAGTTGCGGGCGGTGGCCAGCCACTCGCGTACCGCGGTGGGCTTGACCTGCTGAGCCACCGCCAGCAGGTCGGGCGTCGACAGCGGGATCGGGCGGCCGGCGCTGATCGACTGCTGGAGCTTGGCCTCCACCGCGCGGTCGACCAGGCCCTTCAGGTCGGCGCCGGTGAAGTGGTCGGTGATCTTCGCCACCGCGTCGTAGTCCATCTCGGCCAGCGGCTTGTCGCGGCACAGGATGCGCAGGATGGCGGCGCGCGCGGCCGCGTCCGGCGGCGGCACGAACACGAGCTGGTCGAAGCGGCCAGGCCGGCGGAAGGCCACGTCGACGTACCAGGGCGCGTTCGTGGCCGCCAGCACCAGCACCCCCTCGTTGGCGCTGTCGTCCACGCCGTCGAGCTCGGCCAGGAACTGGTTGACCAGTTGCCGGCTGTGCGCCTGGCGCATGTCGGAGCGGCGGGCGGCCAGCGCGTCGACCTCGTCGAAGAACAACACGCACGGCCGGTTGCGGCGGGCCATCTCGAACACCGCGCGCAGGTTGCGCTCGCTGGAGCCGATGTACATGTCCAGGACGTCGGCCAGCCCGACGTTGACGAACGCCGCGCCGAGCTCACCGGCCGCCGCTCTGGCCAGGTGGGTCTTGCCCGCGCCCGGCGGGCCGTAGAGCAACACCCCGCCGCCGGCTCGCTTGCCGAACGCGGCGAACAGCTCCGGCTGCTGGACGGGGAGCAGGAGCTTGATCCGCAGCGCCTCCTTGACCGCCTCCATGCCCGCCACGTCGGCGAAGGTGAAGCGGGAGCGCTCGACCTCCGCGCTGGTCTCCGGAGGGAGGTTCGGCGGGGCCACCACGGGCTGCGGCGGCGGCGCCGCCAGCCGGGCGGCCAGGTCGGGGTCGGCGGCGGAGGGGTCGCGGGAGACCGCCTCGTGGTAGCGGTAGGCGGCGCCGGCCATGTCGCCCTCGCCCAGCAGCGCCCTGGCCGCGATCACGCCCATGCGCGGCGGGTAACCGGGCGTCGCCAGGTGTGACTCCAGGACCGACAGCGCGCTGCCGTACGAGCTCTGGCGGGTGAACGCCTCCGCCAGCCCGGCCGTGATGTCCGGATCCCGGGGTGCCAGCATGAGCGCGGCGCGATACTCCGCCTCCGCCTCGCCGAGGTAGCCCTTGGTGAGGAGCTGGTCGGCCAGATGCCGTCGCAGGGGAAGGTTGTCCGGAGAAAAGCGCGCCGCCTCGCGGAGCGCCTGCAGGCCGGCATCGTCGAGCACGGAGCTACATCCCTTCTGTCCGACTTCAGGGCGTCAAACTACCAGCCGCGGATGCCGGACCTTGATCCTCCACATGCCCCGGGCAGCGGCCCGGAGGGTGGTCAAGTGATCTCCCACACCAGGGCGACGCGGCTGCCCGGACTGCCGCTCGCCCTCTCCCGCGCGGCGGTGCCCGCGCCGGTCGGCGTGCGGTGAACGCCGGCAGGCGGCTGGATCAGAGATCTTCCGGGATGTCGGTCAGCTGGTTGAGCAGTGGTACGAGCTGCTCCTCCTCGTAGTCCAGGTGGGCCTCCACCGCCTGGGTGAGCCGGTCGAGCTCGGCCTCGATCATTGCCGGGTCGCCGGTGTCCACCAGGGCGCGGATCCTGGCCAGCATCCGCCCCACGGTCTGGTGCTCCTCGCGCAGCCGTGCCAGGGTGTCGGCCAGCTCGGGGTGCGTGCCGCCCAGGTGGGGGAAGAGTACGTCGTCCTCCCCGGTGTGGTGCGCGTGCAGGGCCTCGCAGAATGTCAGGCAGTGCTCCCGCAGGGTCGGCCCCGGGCTGGGAGCCGACCTGGACGTACGGCGCAGCTCCGCGAGGTCGCGGCGGAAGCCGTCGTGCAGCTTCACCAGCTCGTCGCCCCACGCGATGAGCCGTCCGCCGTCTCCCCGGACCGCGCCGTCCTCCCGGTTCATGCTGTCCTCCTGGACCGCGTCGTCCTCTCGCACCGCGTCGTGCTCCCGGTTCATGCCGTCTCCCTGGTTCATGCCGTCTCCTTCGTCAGGGCGATGTCCGGGACTCGGGCCAGAGCGCCGTGTACGTAGCTGGAAGCCGCCGAGATCGTGGCGGCGATCGCCGAGGCGCCGAAGCTCCACCCCGCCCCGGCGCTGGAGATCACGGCTGCGGTCACCACCCCCGCCAGGCTGCTGCCGAAGACTCTGACCAGCGCGTTCACGCCGCCGGCCGCCGCCGTCTTGGCGGGTTCGACGTGCTCGACGGCCATCGTGCCGAGTGCGGCGTACCCGAGTCCGATGCCCACCCCCAGTACGGCCGCGGCGCCGTACAGGTCGGACGGGGTGCCGTGCGAGACGCTCAGCCAGAGCGAGGCGGCGGCCACCAGCAGAGACCCGCTGCCGACCAGCGACGACGTCGTGAACCGGCGCATCAGCCGGCCGGCCAGCAGCGAGATCACCAGCATCAGCGCGGCCGTCGGCAGCAGGTACAGGCCCACCTGGAGCACCGAGGCGCCCAGCGATCCCTGTGCGACGGACGACAGCGTGGTGATCGCGGCGAACAGCGCGAACCCGAGCAGCAGCGAGGCCACCGTCGCGCCGACCGTCCCCCGGTGCAGGAGCATCGGGATCTCGATCAGCGGAGTGGCGGTACGGCGGGCCGACAGCACCCAGATGACGGCCACCACGGCGGCCGCCGCCAGCAGCCCGAGGGTGCTCGGCGAGGTCCAGCCCCAGGCCGCGCCCTTGTTGACGGCGAGCAGCAGGCAGACCAGCCAGGTGGCCACGAGCGCCGCGCCCGCCAGGTCGGGACGGCCGCCGGGCGCGGCGCGGGCGGGCTCGCGGACGAGGACGGCCACCAGTGCGAAGCTCGCCGCGCCGAGCCCGGCCAGGATCCAGAACAGCGCCTGGTAGCCGCCTCCGACCAGCCCGGCGAGGATCATGCCGCCGCCGCTGCCGACCCCCATCATGGCGCTCAGCACGCCGATGGCCGTGGGGAGCCGGTCGCGGGGTACGGCCTGCCTGGCGATGCCCATGGCCAGCGGCAGCAGGGGAGCGGCCAGGCCCTGCAGCACCCGGCCCGCGATGATCAGGGGAAGCGTGGTGGCGACGGCGCTGAGCAGCGCTCCGGCCACCAGCAGACCGAGCGCGGCGAGCGCGACGGGACGTCTGCCGTACAGGTCGCCCAGGCGCGACAGCAGCGGGATGGCGACGGCGCCCGACAGCAGTGCGGCGGTGAGGGTCCAGGAGACAAGGGGCAGCGGCGCGTGGAGCTGCCGTTGCAGCACCGGCAGCATCGGCACGACCGCCGTCATCTGGAGGGTGCCGACGGCCACGGCGAAAGCGAGCACGCCGACGGCCGTCCACGGGGACTTTTTATACATGTATATAAAGTAGCATGGCAGGATGCCGGCGCGTACGGGACGACCTCCCAAGATCTCCAGAGCGGACATCGTGTCCGCGGCCCACCGCATCATCGACGCGGAGGGCACGCAGGGCCTGACCATGCGCCGGCTGGCCCGCGAGGTGGGCGCCACGCCGATGGCCCTGTACCACCACGTGCATGACAAGGACGAACTGCTCCATCTGCTCCTCGACGAGTACGCCGCCGGCCTGCCCAGGCCCGAACTGCCCGATGACTCCCCCGCCGAGCGCGTCGTGGCCGCAGCCACGGCCATGCACGGCGCGCTCGTCGGCTGCCCGTGGATCGTCGAGGTGCTGAGAGCCGACGACCTGATGTCCGTCCGCGCGCTGTGGTACCCGGAAACGATCATCGATGCGGCCGTGCACGCCGGACTGTCCCCGGAGGCGGCCGTGGACGCCTACCGGATCATCTGGCACTACACGGCGGGCGAGATCACGGCGCGGGCGGCCGCGGCGCGCAGGCGCGAGGAGGACAGGCCGACCTACCGCAGCCAGGTGTTCGCCACCCTCGACCCCGCGGAGCTACCGCGCCTGGCGGTGCTGGGCGAGCGCTGGGAGGAGCTGACCGCCCGCGACACCTATGACAAGGGCGTGCGCGCGATCGTGGACGGCCTGCTGCGCCCCCACGCCGCGCCCACGGTGAGCGAAGGCGCCTGAGCGCAGGCTCGTGGGGCCGGCAGGTCCGTGGATGACGTGGAGGTGCGGAGCGGCCTGCCGTCGGTGGGCGGATGGGCGTGAGTCTCCGGCGGACGGGATCAAGTCCCCAGTAAGCGGATGGGCTTGAGTCTCCAGTAAGGGGAGACGCGAGGGTGGGGGAATGGACGGCGACACGCTCTACTCGATCGGTGACCTGGCCCGGCGGACCGGGCTGACGGTCAAGGCCATCCGGTTCTACTCCGACCGGGGGATCGTGCCGCCGGCCGACCGCAGTCCGGCCGGCTACCGCCGCTACGGCATCGACGCCGTCGCACGCCTGGACCTCGTGCGGACGCTGCGCGAACTGGGCCTGGACCTCCCCACGATCCGGAAGGTCGTGGACCGGGAGGTCTCGCTCCCCGAGGTCGCCGCGGCGCACGCCGGAGCACTGGCGGTGCAGATCCGGACGCTGCGTCTGCGGCGCGCGGTGCTGACGGTGGTGGCCAGGCGCGGATCCACCCCTGAGGAGATTGATCTCATGCACAAGCTGGCCAAGCTCTCCGAGGACGAGCGCCGACGTCTGATCGGCGACTTCCTCGACACCGCCTTCGGCGGCCTGGACGCCCCCGAGTTCACGGGGGTCAGGCGCTCGATGACCCCCGAACTGCCCGACGACCCCGAGGCCGGTCAGGTCGAGGCGTGGGTGGAACTGGCCGAACTGTCCCAGGACCCGGACTTCCGCGCCGGGGTGCGCCGCATGGTTGAGCACCTTGCGGCCGAGCGCGCCCAGGGCGACACCACGGTCCTGCGCCGAGACTCCGTCGCGATGGTCCGTGACCAGGTCGGCCCGGCCCTGGCGGCCGGCATCGACCCGGTCTCGCCGCAGGCCGATCCGGTGGTCGCGGCGGTCACGGCTCAATACGCGCACGTCTTCGACCGCCCCGACGACGCCGACCTCCGGCGCCGGCTGTTGACCCGGCTGGAGAGCGTGAACGACCCTCGCCGGGAGCTGTACCTCCGGTTGCTCGCGGTGGTCAACGGCTGGCCCGCCCCGGAGAGCCTGGCGCCGGCGCTCGACTGGTTCATCCAGGCCCTGCGTGCCCGGATACCGGGGTAGCGGGCCGGTCGGACCCGGCGCCGCCGGACCGGCCGGCGTCATGAGGGAAACCCGCTAATCAGATGAGGGTCTGAACGATACGCGGTGGTAGGCGGACAGGGCGAGCGCGCCGAGGACGCAGGCGGCGGCCACGACGCCCATCACCGCGGCGTAGCCGACGATCTGCGCCATCACCGCGGCGGTCAGCGGGGCGACGGCTTTGGCCACGGTGACGGGCAGGGCCAGAGCACCGCTGACGCTCGCGTAGGCGGCGGTGCCGTACCGGTCGGCCAGCAGCGCGGGACGGGCGATGGTCGCCACGCCGAACCCGAGACCGAACAGGACCACCGCGGTGACCGCCCCGGGGACGCTGCGCCCGACCAGCGGCAGGAGCGCCGCGGCCGCGCCCTGCAGGACGAAGATCGCCGCGGTGACCAGCGAGACCGGCCAGCGGCTCTGCAGGCCGGTGCTGACCAGGCGCCCGGTGACCGACAGCACCCCCAGCAGGCCGGCCACGCTCGCGGCGAAGACCGGCGGGTGACCGAGAACGGTCAGATAGGTCACCAGCAGCACCCCCAGCACGGCGACGGCTCCGGTGTGCGCGAGGAAGGCCGCGACCAGCAGCCAGAACGGCCGCTCGCCCAGGGCGCTCCGGACGGCCGCCTCCCGGCGGACGGCCGCGGGTTCCGTCCCGGCGCCCGCGGGTTCCGTCCTGGTGCTCGCGGGTTCCGCCTCGGTGGCGGTACGGCTGCGCGGCACCAGGGCGTGCAGCGGCACCGCGAGCAGCGCGTAGCCGAGGGCGAGGACCACCAGGGCGGTGCGCCAGCCGTACCGCTGGACCAGCAGGCCGGTGAGCGGCAGGAAGATCGTGGAGGCGAAACCCGCGACGATGGTCAGCACCAGCAGCGCGTTCGAGCGCCGCCTGGCGTCGGAGCAGGCCACGATCACCGCGAAGGCCGCCTCGTACAGCACCGCCGCGGAGGCGACCCCGATGACAGTGAAGATCAGATAGAGCTGGAGGAGGGTGGTCACCTGCGACCAGCCCAGCACCGCCAGCGCGCCGAGCGCCGATCCGGCCGTCATGAGGCCGCGGCCGCCGTGGCCGTCCAGCCACCGGCCGACCAGCGGGGCGGCCAGGCCCGAGACCAGCACCGCCGTGGTGAGCGCCCCGGCGACGGAGGCGGTCCCGGCGCCCAGGTCGCGGCCCATCGGGGTGATGAAGACCGAGAAGGCGTAGTAGAGCACGCCGTAGCCGGCGGTCTGGGTCACCGCCAGTGCGGCGACGACACGCCACCCGCGCCCGGGACGCGCTCGGCCGCCGTCCCCCGTCGCGGGGACGGCGGCCCCGGAGGGGGCGCTCATCCCAGGTCACCACGGCAGGCGACCGGCTCGCGGCGGTCCTCCTGCGATCCGTGGCGGCAGCCGGGGCGCGGCGGCTGCTTCTGGGCCGTGGTGGGACATCCCTCCGCCATGGGAGCTTCCTTCCGGTCGGTACGGCCCAGCCGCAGCAGCCGCCCCGCTGTCGACGGTCGCCGGCGGCGACGTGGCGGGCAGCCCGCCGCTGACGCCGGTGGCCGGTCCGATCCGCTGCTCCTGTGCCTCGGTCAGGGTGGAGGAACATACCCGGTCCCGGGCGGATCGAGCCGGCACCACGGGCGGCGGTGTCAGGGGCTGCGGGGCATGGACGTCGCCCTGCGCCGTCCGCGGCGGCTCCCGCCGAGCATCGCGAAGGTCTCGCCCACCCCGGGGACCGCGTCCGGTAGGCCCCCCGCCGCCCGCGCGGCACCGTGTCACCCCTTGTCGAGGGCCAGGTTGAGCTGGAGCACGTTGACCGCCGGCTCACCCATGAAGCCGAGCGCCCGGCCGGTGGTGTGCTCCTTGACGAGCCGCCTCACCCGCTCCACGGCGATCCCGCGCTCCCTGGCCACCCGAGGGGCCTGCAGCTCGGCGTAGGCGACCGAGATGTGCGGGTCGAGGCCGGAGCCGCCGGCGGTGACCGCGTCGGCGGGCACCACCGCCCTGGCGTCGCCGCGGACGGGGACGGTACGGCCGGCCGCGTAGTCCTCTCCGGGCCTGCCGCACTCGACGCCGACGCCCTGGTAGCGGGCGACGAAGGGCCGGGCGGGGCAGGCCTGGTTGACGCTGACCGCCCGGGTGACCGCGCCGACGGCGGGGAAGACCTTCAGCACCGCGCCGACCCCGTCGGGGGTGCAATACGGTCGGGCCCCGGAGACGCCCTCCAGCTCGCCGACTGCCCTGGACCGGGTGCAGACCTGGGTGAGCAGGCTCCGCCGCCCCTCGTCGGGCCGGCCCGCGGCGTTCTTGGCGCCAGGAACCGGCAGGACGTCCAGGACGTCCTCGGGGCCGAGGTTGCTCGCGGCGGTGGACAGCATGTCGTAGCCGTCGCCGGCCGCCGACGGTCGGCTCTGGAAGTATTTCTCGACGGGGTCGCCGTTCTTGTCGGTGAAGCTCTGGCCGACGATGGCGCTGCCCACGGTCCTGCCGTCGCGCTCGATCAGCGAGCCGTTGGCGTTCCGGTTGAGGACGGTCTGGGCGACACCGGTCACCAGCAGCGGGTAGGCCCCGCCGAGGAGCAGAGTCAGCACGATGACCGCGCGGAGGGCGGCGAGGTGCCGGCGGATCCAGCCTGGCAGACGTTCCATTACGACATCCCCGGAAGGAACTGGACGATGAGGTCGATGATCTTGATGCCGGCGAAGGGCGCGACGACGCCGCCCAGACCGTAGACGTAGAGGTTGCGGCTGAGCAGCTTGGAGGCGCTCGACGGCCGGTAGCGCACGCCGCGCAGGGCCAGCGGGATCAGCGCCACGATGATGATCGCGTTGAAGACGACCGCGGACAGGATCGCCGACTGCGGGCTGGCCAGGCGCATGACGTTCAGCGCGTCCAGCCCCGGGTAGACCGCGGCGAACATCGCGGGAATGATCGCGAAGTACTTGGCGATGTCGTTGGCGATCGAGAAGGTCGTCAAAGCCCCGCGGGTGATCAGCAGTTGCTTGCCGATCTCGACGATCTCGATGAGCTTGGTCGGGTTGGAGTCGAGGTCGACCATGTTGCCGGCCTCCTTGGCGGCCGATGTGCCGGTGTTCATCGCCACCCCGACGTCGGACTGCGCGAGCGCGGGCGCGTCGTTGGTGCCGTCACCGGTCATCGCGACCAGCCGGCCGCCTTCCTGTTCCTTCCTGATCAGGGCGAGCTTGTCCTCGGGCGTGGCCTCGGCGAGGAAGTCGTCCACCCCGGCCTCGTCGGCGATGGCCTTGGCGGTCAGCGGGTTGTCCCCGGTGATCATGACGGTGCGGATGCCCATCCGGCGCATCTCGTCGAACCGTTCGCGCATGCCCTCCTTGACGACGTCCTTGAGGTGGACGACGCCGAGCACGCGTCCCTTCTCCGCCACCACCAGCGGGGTGCCGCCGGAGCCGGAGATCCCGTCCACCAGGTGGCCCACCTCGTCCGTCGGATGGCCGCCGTGGTCGCGCACCCACTTCATCACCGCGGTCGCGGCGCCCTTGCGGACCTCGCGGCCGTCCAGGTTCACCCCCGACATGCGGGTCTGCGCCGTGAAGGGCACCCATTGGGCGTGCGCCAGCTCGCCCGGCTGGCGCTCGCGCAGGCCGTACGCCTGCTTGGCGAACACCACGATCGAGCGGCCCTCGGGCGTCTCGTCGGCCAGGCTGGACAGCTGCGCCGCCTCGGCCAGCTCGGCCTCGCTCACCCCGTCCACCGGGACGAACTCGGCCGCCTGCCGGTTGCCCAGCGTGATGGTGCCGGTCTTGTCCAGCAGCAGCGTGCTGACGTCACCCGCGGCCTCGACGGCGCGGCCGGACATGGCGAGCACGTTGCGCTGCACGAGCCGGTCCATGCCCGCGATGCCGATCGCCGACAGCAGCGCGCCGATCGTGGTCGGGATGAGGCAGACCAGCAGGGAGGCCAGCACGATGCCCGTGACGCCGTCTCCGGTGAGCGCGAGCGAGTCGGGCACGCCCGGGTTCGCCGCCTTGGCGTAGATCGCCAGCGGCTGCATGGTGACGGTGGCGACCAGGAAGATGACCGTCAGGGCGGCCAGCAGGATGTTGAGCGCGATCTCGTTCGGCGTCTTCTGCCGGTCGGCGCCCTCGACCAGGGCGATCATCCGGTCGATGAAGCTCTCGCCGGGCTTCTGGGTGATCCGCACGATGATGCGGTCGGACAGCACCCTGGTGCCGCCGGTCACCGCGGACCGGTCACCGCCCGACTCGCGGATGACGGGGGCGGACTCACCGGTGATGGCCGACTCGTCCACGGACGCGATGCCCTCGATCACGTCGCCGTCACCGGGAATGGTCTCTCCGGCCTCGACGATCACGTGGTCGCCCTGCCTCAGTTCGGGCGCCCCGACGACATCCCATCGGGAGTGGTCGTCCCGGTTCTTGAGGCGGCGGGCGGTGGTGTCGCGCTTGGCGGCGCGCAGCGTCGCCGCCTGCGCCTTGCCGCGGCCCTCGGCCACCGCCTCGGCCAGGTTGGCGAAGATCACCGTCAGCCAGAGCCACACCACGATGGCCCAGGCGAAGAACGACGGGTCGGCGACCGCGAGCACGGTGGTGAACAGCGCGCCGATCTCCACGATCAGCATGACCGGGTTACGCCAGAGCGTGACCGGGTTCAGCTTGACCAGCGCGTCGGGCAGCGACCTGACGAGCTGCCCCGGGTCGAGCAGACCGCCGCCGACCCTGCCGTGCTTCTTGGGTGCCGGATCCTTCTCCGGTGCTTCGACCGGACGGGTCGTCATTACAGGAGTCCTTCTGCGAGGGGCCCCAGCGCCAGCGCCGGGAGGAAGGTCAGGGCGACCAGGATGATCGTCACGCCGACGACCATGCCGACGAACTGCGGCCGGTGGGTCGGCAGCGTGCCCGCCGACTCGGGCACGGGTGTCTGCCCGGCCAGAGAGCCGGCCAGGGCGAGTACGAAGACGATCGGCAGGAACCGGCCGAAGACCATGCACAGGCCGAGTGCCACGTCGTACCACGGGGTGTTGACGGTGACCCCGCCGAAGGCCGAGCCGTTGTTGTTGGAGGCGCTGGTGAAGGCGTAGAGGATCTCGGAGAAACCGTGCGGCCCGCTGTTCAGCATGGCCGCCAGGCCCGCCTCGTTGCCCATCGCGACGGCCGTGCCGACCAGCACCAGGACGGGGGTGACCAGGAAGTACAGCGAGGCCAGCTTGATCTCGCGGGCGCCGATCCGCTTGCCGAGGTACTCCGGGGTCCGGCCGACCATGAGTCCGGCGACGAACACGGTGATCGTGGCCAGGACGAGCATGCCGTACAGGCCGGCGCCGACGCCGCCGGGGGCGACCTCGCCCAGCATCATGTTGAACAGCGTCATCATGCCGCCGAACGGGGTGTAGGAGTCGTGGAAGGAGTTCACGGCGCCGGTGCTGGTGAGCGTGGTCGAGGCGGCGAAGGTGGCCGAGTTGGCGACGCCGAAGCGGACCTCCTTGCCCTCCATGGCCGCGCCGACCGCCTGCGGGACGGTGGCCGCGCCCTGCAGCTCGAAGACGTTGGTGAGCGTGACGCTGACGACGGCGATCGTGGCCATCACGGCGAGGATCGCGTAGCCCTGGCGGACCTGGCCGACCATCCTGCCGAAGGTGCGGGTCAGGCTGAACGGGATGACCAGGATCAGGAAGATCTCGAACCAGTTCGTCCACGCCGTGGCGTTCTCGAACGGGTGGGCCGAGTTGGTGTTGTAGAAGCCGCCGCCGTTGGTGCCCAGCTCCTTGATGACCTCCTGGCTGGCCACGGGGCCGCCGGTGATCGACTGCGTGCCGCCGGTGAGCGTGGTCACCTCGTGCAGACCGGAGAAGTTCTGCACCAGGCCGCCGGCCACCAGCACCAGCGCGCCGACGAACGCGATCGGCAGCAGGATCCGGAGCGAGCCGCGGACCAGGTCCACCCAGAAGTTGCCGATGGTGTCGGAGCCCCTGCGGGCGAACCCGCGCACCAGCGCGATCGCCACCGCCATGCCGACCGCCACGGACACGAAGTTCTGCACGGCCAGGGCGCCCATCTGGGTCAGGTAACCCATGGTGCTCTCGCCGGAATAGGCCTGCCAGTTGGTGTTGGTGACGAAGCTGATCGCGGTGTTCCACGCGATGTGGTCGGGGACCGGTCCGAAACCGAGGCTCAGGAAGAGCCTGTCCTGCAGGCGCTGCATCCCGTACACCGACAGGACCGAGACGACCGAGAAGGCCAGCAGGTTGCGCGCGTAGGCGCCCCACCGCTGCTCGGCGTCGGCCCGGACGCCGAGCAGGCGGTAGACGGAGCGCTCCACCACGGTGTGCCTGGTGCTCGTGTAAGTCCGGTACATGTAGTCGCCCAGCGGCTTATGTACCAAGGCCAGGGCGGCGATCAGAGAGACGACGAAGACGGCCCCGGCCGTGGCCGTGCTCATCTAGAAACGCTCCGGGAAGAGCAGGGCCGCGACCATGAAGATCACCAGGCCGACGGCCACTGCGAGACCGGTGGCGTTGATCGCGCTCACAGGCGCTCCACCGCCTTCACGACAAGCCCGAAGATCACGAAGATCGCGATCGTCAGGGCGACGAAGATGACGTCAGCCATCCCCACTCCTCAAGTCCGGACGTTGCTTCACGGCCAAGTGGCCACATAGAGAGCAAACCGGGCTATTTGTGGGACTTTGCCGTTCTTGACGGCTTTCATACGCCGTGCGGTTGAGTTTTGACGTGATCCCTACGGCATGCCCTCGGCGGGATCCATCCGGTGACCGTGGGCGGGTCTCCTGGCCGGGGTTGACTTGAAGTCCAGTTCAAGTTTCAGGATGGGGGGCGACCAAGGAGGAGACCATGATTCTGGTTATCGGAGCGACCGGTAACGTCGGCCGCAACATCGTGTCCCAGCTGCTGGAGTCCGGCGCCGCGGTGCGCGCGCTGGTCCGCGACCCCGGTGCCGCCCGGCTGCCGGAGGGCGTCGAGGCGGTGCGCGGCGACCTGACCCGGCCGGAGACGGTGGAGGCGGCCCTGGACGGGGTCGAGTCGGTGTTCCTGCTCTGGCCCGGGTTCGCGGCCGAGCAGGCCGCGCCGGTCGTGGAGCTGATCGCCAAGTACGCGCGCCGCGTCGTCTACCTGTCGGCGATGAACCCGGAGGGCACCTTCCACGGGGGGTTGGAGGCGCTGATCAGGGAGTCCGGGCTGGAATGGACGTTCCTGCGGCCCGGCGGGTTCGCCGTCAACACGCTGATGTGGGCAGAGCAGATCCGCGAGGGCGTCGTGCGCTGGCCGTACGCGCGGGCCGGGCGGTCGCTCATCCACGAGCGGGACATCGCCGCGGTCGCCGCGGTCGTGCTGACCGGCGACGGGCACGCCGGGAAGATCTACGACCTCACCGGGCCGTCGGTGGTGACCCAGGCCGAGCAGGTCCGCATCATCGGGGAGGCGGCCGGCCGCCCGGCACGCTACGAGGAGCTGCCCAGGGAGGTCGCGCGCGAGCAACTGCTCGCCGCCTGGGGCGAGGCCACCTTCGTCGACGGCGCGCTCGACCACTGGGCGCGGATCGTGGCCGAGCCGGAGCCGGTCACCCACACGGTCGAGGAACTGACCGGCGTCCCCGCCCGCACCTTCCACCAGTGGGCGGCCGACCACGCCGCCGACTTCCGCTGAGCCCCCTTCCACTCCGTACGGCGGGCCGCTCCGGGCGGCGGGCGTCCCTGGGCATCCCTGTAGGGGCGTGCCACCGAGGACAGGCGTCCCGGACCCGTACGGCGGGCCGCTCCGAGTCCGTACGGCGGGGCATCCCGGGGGCCGGGTGGCACGGGCGCGGGGCCGGTCTCCGGCCCGTCGGCCTGGTCCGGCCGCCGGTCAGCTGGTGAACTGGTGGCGAAGGGGGAGGACGCCATGCCGGAGACCCAGGTCAACCACCCGATCTTCGCCCGGTGCTACGCCCGCGTCAGCCCGGTGGTGGAGCGCCACGGCCTGGCCGCCCGCCGGCAGACGTTGCTGGCCGGGCTGTCGGGCCAGGTGATCGAGGTGGGTGCCGGGAACGGGTTGACCTTCGCCCACTACCCGCCCACCGTCGCCCGGGTGCTCGCGGTGGAGCCCGAACCGCGGCTGCGCCGGCTCGCGCGGGCGGCCGCCCGCGCGGCCCCGGTCCCGGTCGAGGTGGTCGGCGGCCTCGCCGACCGCCTTCCGGGCGGAGACCGGACCTTCGACGCCGCGGTGGTGTCGATGGTGCTCTGCTCGGTGCCGGATCCCGACTCGGCGTTGCGGGAGATCCGCCGGGTGCTCAAGCCCGGCGGCCAACTACGCTTCCTGGAGCACGTCCGGGCCGACTCGGCCGGCCTGGTCCGGACGCAGCGGCTGCTGGACGCCACCGTGTGGCCGCGCCTGGCCGGCGGCTGTCACACCGGCCGTGACAGTGCTGCGGCGATCGAGCGCGCCGGGTTCGTCATGGAGCGGCTGGAGCGCTTCCTGCTCCCCGAGGTCCGCACCCCGGTCTCCTTCTTCATCCTCGGTGTGGCGTCACGCCCGCCGGCCGCCGGCCCTCGGTAGGCCGTGCGCGGCGGCCCGGGGGACGTCAGCGGTGGTAGGCGTGGACCACCGCGTGTCCCTTGCCCTTGCCGATGATCCACTTGTTGATCGGGGTGGTGACGAGGAAGGCCACCGGCAGGGAGAACGCGAGAGCGCCCCAGAACAGGACCGAGGTGAGGCCGGCGTCCATGGCGCCGGGCACCACCATTGTCACTCCGTTGTCGACGATCTCCATTGAGACGCCTCGCCGGCCGGCTGGTACCGCCGAGGGGGGGCACCGGGCCCGAGCGCGCGTGCACCCGGGCCCCGGCCTGGCGTAAGGCCCTGTCAGAGCCTGTCGAGGATTTTCTGCAGCTGCCCGATCTCGGCCTCCTGCGCGGTCACGATCTCCCCGGCGAGCGCCTTGGCCTCGGGGGCGGCCCCCTGGGCCTGCTCGGTCCGGGCCATCTCGACCGCCCCCTTGTGGTGGGCGATCATCAGTTCGGCGAACATCCGGTCGAACTCCGCCCCCTTCGCCTTCTGGAGCTTGGCCATGTCCTCCGCGGTCATCATGCCGGGCATGTCATGCCCGCCGTGGCCGCCCTCCGGGGTGGCGGGCTTACCCCAGGCCGACAGCCAGCCGGTCATGGTGGCGATCTCCGGGTCCTGGGCGGCCTTGATCTCCGCGGCGAGTGCCTTGACCTCGGGATCGGTGGCCCGCTTCTCGGCGAGCTCGGCCATCTCCACCGCCTGCTCGTGATGCGGGATCATCATCTGCGCGAAGGTGACGTCGGCCTCGTTGAAGGAGGTCGACGGACGCGGGCTCGCGGTGGCGGCGGCCGGAGCGCCGCTGGGCGCGCCGGTGCCCGCCGCCGTGGACGAGGTTCCCCCGCCGCAGGCGGTCAGCAGCACGAGCAGGCCGGCTCCGGCGGCGGCGAGCGCGAGCCTGCGGCCGGCGGGTCGGTCGGCGGGTCGGTCGGTGAACGTCATGTGCTTGTCTCTTCCGGTTCGGTGTTATCTGCCTGGCGACCGTTGGCGGGCGGGTCTCGGGGACTGTCCGCCGAAGCGATCGGCCTATATGCGCAGGACCGAGAGACGTGCCAGGCGCAGTGCCGTCCTGTCGGGCGGCGGCCTCGCGACAGGCGGCGACGACGGGTGCGCGGTGGCCGCGGCCTGCGAGGCCCGCCGTCGCACCCGCGCCGCGCCGAGGGACACGGCGACGAGCGCGGTCAGTACGGCCAGGCAGACCGAGGACGGGTCGGGCCCGGGAAGATCGTCGCCCGTGCCGGACATCCGTCGCCCGCCCGCCGCCTCCGTCGCGGGCGAGGACACCTCAGTCGCGGGCGAGGACATGAGAGCGGACTCGGCCTCTGACAGCGATGGGGGCGAGGGGACCGGCGCGAGATCCCGCCGATGCATGACCTCGCCGTGTCCAGCCGTGACCGACGGGCTGCCGTGCTCCAGATGGCCGAGGGTGTGCATCCCGGCGACACCCAGGACGAGCGCGAGGAGCAGCAGCCGGCGAGACCGCCACGACGGGCGCCTCCTGGCCGAGCCGTCCATCCTCGCCTCCGTGCACGCGGGGTCAGGCCGCTGTGACACGGCAACCTACGATCTACAATAGTAGAGTATCGGAGGAGGTCATCCCGGTGCGGACGGCATGACCAAGGGCGGTTTTGAGCTACCGCCGTCGTAGTGGGCGCACTCCGGGCACGGCGGATATGAGACCCGTAGTGGGCATGCGGGCCGCCGGGTGCGGGCGACGGGCCGTGGAGCACGGACGGGACAATGGCACGGTGAAAGTAGTGGTCCTCGCCGACACCCACGCGCCGCGGCGCTGGAAGTCCTGCCCACCGAGGGTGGCCGAGCATCTCCGCGGCGCTGACCTGATCCTGCACGCCGGTGACGTCTGCACCGCCGATGTGCTCGACGAGCTCGCCGCCTACGCGCCGGTCCACGTCGTCAAGGGCAACAATGACGGACCCGACATAGCGGCTCCCGAGACGCTCGAACTCGATCTCGGCGGGCTGCGGGTGGCGATGATCCACGACAGCGGCGCGGCACGGGGACGGCTCGCCCGGATGCGCCGCCGGTTCCCCTCGGCCGACCTGGTGGTCTTCGGCCACTCCCACATCCCGCTGGACGAGAGCGACGCCGGACTGCGCATCTTCAACCCCGGGTCGCCGACCGACCGGCGCCGCCAGCCCCACGGCACCCTGGGGCTGCTCCGCGTCGAGGACGGTGTCCTCGCCGAGGCCGTGATCACCCCGGTCACCTGACCGGCCGGTCCTGTGCCCCTCCCGGCTACGTGTCTGTGGCGAGCAGCTCCTTGAGGGCGTCGTCGATGAACTCGGTGTCCACCGGATTGAGGCCACCCCCGGCGAAGTGCCCCCACGCGCCGGGGATGACGCGCAGCTCCGCGTCGGGCAGGTGGGCCACCTCCCACTCGCTGTCCTCGGGCGGGAAGTAGAGGTCCTGCTCGGCGGGCATGACGATCGCCGGCGCGCGGATCGCGGCGAGCGCCTCCGCCGCGTCGCCGAACCCGGGAGTCTTGCCCACGTCGGCGTTCTGCCAGGTCCACAACATGGCGAGCAGGTTGTTGGCGTCACGTTTGACGAACAGGCCCTCCCAGAAGCCGACGAGGAAGTCTTCGAGGGAGCCGTAGCCGAGCGGCTCGCGTTCGTAGATCCTCTCCCGGTAGAACTGCTGGCAGAAACCCCAGCCCGCGTAGACACGGGCCATCGCCCGCAGCCCGACGCCCGGCTGCCCGGAGTACCAGCCGCCGTCCCAGGCCGCGTCGGCGGTGAGAGCCGCCTTGACGCCCTCAAGGAAGACGATGTTGTGAAGGCTGGTCTTCGCCGCACCGCAGAAGGGCAGGATCCGCCGGACCATGTCCGGATGGCTGACCGCCCACTGGTAGGTCTGCCCGGCTCCCATGGACCAGCCCGTGACGAGCTCCAGACGCTCGATGCCGAACCGTTCGGTGACCAGACGGTGCTGGGCCTGGACGTTGTCGTACATCGTCACGTGCGGGAACCGCGCCCGGTCGTGCGGCGGCGGGGCGGTGCTCGGGGACGACGACAGCCCGTTGCCGAACATGTTCGGGACGATGATGAAGTATTTCGCCGGATCGAGCGCCATGCCCTCACCGATCAGCCACTCGTTGTCGTAGTGCTGGCCCGAGTACCACGTCGGGTAGACGATCGCGTTGTCCTTGCCGGCGGCGAGCTCGCCGTAGGTCTTGTACGCCAGCGTGGCGCCGGGGAGCGTGGCGCCGCCCTGCAGCCGGACGTCACCCAGGTCGAAGACGTCGTAGTCCATGGGGGCCTCCTTGCCGATCACCGGTCTCGATCGCCGGACCCTCCGCGCGCCGTGTCCACATTTTATTCTCGACACGATCCGAAAGGCAGCGCGTCCCGTCCTGTTTTCGCAGGTAGATATGGCTGTATGACGGTAAGTGCCGGGCCTTTCCGCGTTCCCGGCAGACCTTTCACACTTCCGATGGAGGAGCGGGGGTTTCCCCGGACCCGGCCCGGCCCGACCCGGATCCGCGCACGGCTCCGCCGACCGTCTCCAGCGGGTGAGGGACGCGTATCCGAATATCCGAGCGACATCACGGCCGGGAGACGACAGGATGGAATTCCTTTGCGTTTTCCCATGAAGGAGCCGGCCGGGTGCACAGTTACCGTCACGATCTCGAGATGCTCCGGGATCGGCGCTTCGCCCTGCTGCTCACCGCCCGGACCATCTCGGTGCTGGGCAGCTCGTTCGCGCCCGTGGCCCTCGCCTTCGGCGTCCTCGCGCTGCCGGGGGCGACGGCGACGACGCTGTCGGTGGTCCTCGCCGCCGAGTCGCTGCCGATGGTGGCGTTCATGCTCGTGGGCGGTGTGATCGCCGACCGGCTGCCCCGGCACCGGGTGATGATGGCCGGCGAGGCGCTCAACGCGGCGGCGTTCTCCTGCCTGGCCGTGATGCTGCTCACCGGGTGGACCCCGCTGCCCGCCCTGGTGACGGCGGCGGCGGTCAGCGGCGTCGCGATCGCGATCCTCTTCCCCGCGCTGACCGGCATCATCCCCGACGTCGTCCCCGCCGACCGGCTGCAGACCGCCAACGCCCTGATGGGGCTGGGCGCCAACATCTCGCGTGTCGCCGGGCTCGTCCTGAGCGGGGCCACGGTGGTCCTGCTCGGCGGCGGCTGGGCCCTGGTCGTCAGCGGCGCCATGTTCGCCGTGGCGGCCGTGCTCATCGCGGCGCTGCGCCTCACCCCCGCGGAGCGTTCCGCCGCCGAGCGGCACTCGGTCCTGGCCGACCTGCGCGGCGGCTGGCGCGAGTTCATCTCCCGGCAGTGGCTCTGGGTGGTGGTCGCGCAGTTCTCGGTGCTGGTGATGGCCGTGCAGGCCGCGCACGGGGTGCTCGGCCCGCTGGTGGCCAAGGAGCACCTGGGCGGGGCGGCGGCCTGGTCGGCGGTCCTGGCCGGCGAGGCGGTCGGCATGATCGGCGGTGTCTTCCTCGCGCTCCGGCTGCGGCCCCGCCGTCCCATCCTGGTCGGCACCTGCATGACCGTGCCCACGGCGCTGCCCTACCTGCTGCTCGGCCTGGACGCCCCGCTGTGGACGATCGTCATCGGAGCGGTCGTGATGGGCGTCTGCTTCGACCTGTTCGGCGTGCTGTGGAACACCACGATGCAGCGGGAGATCCCGCCCGAGTCCCTGTCCCGGGTCAGTTCCTACGACGCTCTCGGGTCCCTGATGTTCGGCCCGATCGGCCTGCTGGTGGCCGGGCCGCTGGCGATCCTGATCGGCCCGGAGCCGGCGCTGCTGGGATGCGCCGCGGTCGTCGTCCTGACCTCCCTCGCCGCACTGCTCTCGCCGGGGGTGCGGAACCTGCGGGCCCCGGAGCCCGCCGAGGAGCCCGAAGTCCTGGCGCACTGACGCCGCGGCGGGGCGTGGGCGCGGGCGCGTGGCGGCCACGCCGGCCGCGGCGCCGATGGCCGCGGCCGCCGGACCGGCCGGATGCCGTCAGTAGGCCAGGACGCGCTCGCTGAAACGCTTGACCACGAACGGCGACTTGAACTTCGGGAAGGCGACCGACTTCACGTCGCCGTCCGAGGTGTAGCGCTCGTCGCTGTTGGCCTTCAGCCAGTCGAGCCAGGCGGTGGAGCAGAACTTCGCGCAGTCGCCGGTCTTGTCCATCGAGCGGATACGCGGGATGCCGAGCGGGTCGAAATTCTTGCTGAAGGGCGACATCGCGGGCGTGTACCCGGCGAGGAACACCCCGCCGTAGTCGTAGGAGACGCCGTCCGCGGCGCCCTTGAGGCCCCACTGCTTGTGGTCCGGCTGGTTGCCGTACGGCAGTGCCAGCGTGACCGGGTTGGTGCTGATCAGCTTGGTGATGAGCTGGTGGCCCGCGGCGACCTCGGCGTTCACCTGCTTCTCCGGCTTGCCGCGGAGGCTCTTGTGGTCGCGGGTGTGGTTGCCGATGTCGTACCCCTTGTCGTGGAGCCACATCAGCATCTGGGCCTGCTCCTCGGGCGTCGCCTTGCCGAACATGTCACGCGTCACGTAGAACGTGGCCACCGGGCGGAACCCGGGGTGGCGCTGAGCGACCTCCTGGAGGATGGCGACGGCGGTCAGCGGCTTGGGGGCGCCCACCCCGTCCAGGTCGAACTGCGACGGGGAGGAGTCGTCGAAGGTGAGGACGACCGGATGCCGGCCCGCGGGGATGTCGATGCGGCCGGTGACGTACTCGGCCGCGGTGATCGGGACGTAGCCCTCCTGGGCCAGCCGCTCCAGCTCCGCGCGGAACTGAGCGGGGGTGCGGTCGTCCTGGGTCGTCGGCTTGTCCACCACCCGGTGGTACATGAGCACGGGGATCTGTCCCAGCTCGTTGGCGCGGACCTTCGCGGCGGCCGCCAGCCGGGTCTTGCGGAGGTTGGCCTGTCCGGCCGCCGCCGCGGACGCCTTGGCGGCTGCGGCCACTCCCGCGTCCTTCTTCTCCTGCGCTTCCTCACCCTGCCACGGCATGCACCCGACGAGTACGGCGCCCGCCGCCACGGCCGCCGCGCCGACTCTGCTCACCCTAAGAAGGCCCATCGAATCCCCCCAGCGCACAGACGATAAGCACCTCATCCCCCGCTGACCTGCGGGTTGATCTCCGGCTCAGGCAAAGCTTCGTACCCGGCGGCGCGGGTCGCACGGGCTCGCCGCCGGCCCGGGGCCGGGGCACCGGCCCGCTGCGCCGCCGCACCATGGCCCGGCGTGCGGAGTTGGCCTACAGTCGGAATCATGAGTGAGCAGGGGTTCCCGCCCGCTGCCCGCGCGCGGGCGGCCGCAGGTGCGCTCTTCTTCGACGGAGCCGGCCGCGTCATGATCGTCCAGCCGTCGTACAAGCCGGAGCGGGACATCCCCGGCGGGTGTGTGGAGCCGGGAGAGACCCCCTACGAGGCCTGTGTCCGCGAAGTCGGCGAGGAGCTGGGCATCCACCCGCCGATCGGCCGCCTGCTCGTGGCGGACTGGGCGCCTCACCCGGGCATGGGCGACATCGTCCTGTTCGTCTTCGACGGCGGCGTGCTGGGCGCGGAGGCGCTCACGCGGATCACTTTCGCCGACAAGGAGCTGACGGGCTTCGGCTACCACCCCGTGGAGGAGCTGGACGGTCTGCTGCCCGAGCGCCTGGCCCGGCGGGTCAAGGCGGCGATCGCCGCCCGTGACCTCGGTGAGTCGGTGTATTTGGAGCACGGCAGGGCCGTCCCCGGCTGAGCGGGCGGCCCCGGACGCCCGACGGTCGCCCGGGGCCGCGGTCTCAGCCCTGGAGGGCGGAGCGGCGCAGGCGGCTCATCCCGGGGACGGGGAGCATGCCGAAGCGCTCGTAGTAGGGCTGGAGCGGTGCCTCGCAGAGGAGGTCGACGGAGTAGAGGTGCTCGGTGTCGGCGAGGATCCGCCGCATCAGCTCGCTCCCGATCCCCTGCCCCTGGTATTCGGGGAGGACTTCGAGCCAGGGGACGTACGCGGTCAGGACGCCGTCGCTGATCATGTTCACGGAACCGATGACGCGCTCGGTCTCCTCGTCGATCGCGACGAACGCGCGGTAACTCCCCCGCAGGACCGCCAGATGCTGTTCCGGCGAAGCGGCGACCGGCCAGCCCACGAAGAAGCCCGTGAGCCGGTCGGCCCTGATCGTGTCGACGGCGTCGGTATAACGGATCATGAAGGTGCTCCTGATATGTGTCGTGCGGATGGCGGCCCCCCGGCCGGTCCGCGGACGCCAACTGCGGCGGGACGCGGTGTGACCGGGCGGGCCGTTACCGGTGTGGGGGTGTGACAGGGGGGACCGTTACCGGTATGGAGGGTTGACCAGGCGGGCCGTTACCGGTGTGGGGGCGTGACAGGGCGAGTCGCTACGGGTGCGGGGGTGTGACCGGATAGGCCGTTACCGGTATGGAGGGTTGACCGTGCGCGCCGCTACGGGTGCGGGGGTTGACCGGGCGGGCCGTTACCGGTGCCCAGGGGTGTGGATGCGGTCATCGGGCGGGGCTGGGGTGCAGGAACATCCGCAGGCGGACGCGTGACTCCCCCTCGGCCTGCTGGATGGCGAACTCGTCGCACAGCTCGTTCATCAGCCACAGGCCGAAGCCCCGCACGGTGCCCGTGGGGCGCTCCGGGGGGATGTCCCGGGGGGCCAGGGTGCCCGCGGGGTCGACGACCTCGACGGTGATGCAGGTGTCGTTGTGCCAGATGCTCAGCGTGCCCTTGCCGCCGCCGTGCTCCAGGACGTTGATGACGGCCTCGTTGACGGCGAGAAGCAGGTCGTCCAGACGCTCGCCGCGCATGCCGGCCTGGGCCGCGTGGTGAAGGAGACGCTGACGCAGAGCGGTGAGATCGTCGTCGATCGGCCAGTGCTGGCCGTGGTCGCCGGTCACGACACCCCCTTGACGTCGCCTTGTCTGGCAGTCACCGGGAGGTGAGCCGACCCGCTCCAGACCCAGGGCGTTGCTGACGAGTTACATGATGCTAAACACCTGCCCGGTCATTGCCAACTTACGACCATACGGGCAGAAGGGCTGTCCGCCCAGAGCCGCCGGCCACGGGTGCGGGTGTCGGCGGCCGGTCCGCGAGCCGGGGGACGGCGCGCGGTGGTGTGGACGGGCCGCCCGGGTGGGGTGGCTACCGCGTGGGGCGCTACTGGGTGGGGCGGTTACTGGATAGCTGGATAGAGGGCGCTACCGGGTGGGGCGCTACGACGACTGCCGTGACCGCAGGGCCTCGACGGCGTCGCCGACGGTCGGCTGGATGTCGAAGGCGTGGGTGAGCCCGGTCAGATGGAAGAGCCGCTCCAGGCGGGGGTGCAGCTGCGCCAGTGTGATGCTGGCCCCACGGCCGTGGACGAGCTTCCGGATGGCCAGGAAAATCTGGATCCCGGTGGAGTCGCAGAAGGCCAGACCGCTCAGATCGATGACGAGATCGCACGACTGCGTGCCGAGCAACTCCTGGAGATCGTGCTGGAGGCGCTCGGCGTTGGTGTAGTCGAGCTCACCGGTCAGTGCCAGCAGGGACACATGTTCCAGCTCCACGGTGCCGTCGGATACGGCGGTGACATGGACGGCAGTGCTCACAGGGAAACCTCTGCAGACGGTGGAGGGGCGGAAGGGGCCGATGCGGCGGTGCCATCGGAAAGACCTGGACCGGGCCCGGTGAGCGCCTGTCCGATCACGGCCGCCCCGGTGCGGGGCGCCAGACCCGCCCCGCCGGCGGGAGACTTCACCGAGCCGCGGCGCCGTACGGCCACCGGGCGTGGCGCATGCCGTACGGCCACCGGGCGCGGTGACCGTGGAGCCGGAGTGACCCACCGAACGCCGAGGTTGTTCACCCGCAATCCCAAGCCTTCCGCGAGGGCGCCGGCCACCTCGCGAAAGGCCGGTGGATCGGCGCAGCCGTAATCGTCATCGTTCCTCAGTTTACTTATCCTTCAAAATCCCGTCGGATCCCCTTTAGGGAGGGTGCCCGCCGCCGTCCCGCCTGGTGGGACGCGCTCCGGCCGCGCCGGTGGACTGTCCGCACCCGGCCCGCCGGGACTATTGACCGGCCCGCCGACGCATGTCATGAATTTCCGGGGAATGAATGCCGCGGAAAACCGGCTGATCGGTGCGCCGCCGTCCGGCGGCCAGACGGAGGAGGCTCCATGCAGGTCGAAGTCAAGCTCTCGCCCGGCGGCGATCTCTTCGAGGCGGAGATGGAGGGCAAGCACGCGGGCCAGCTGGAGTTCACCCGGCACGAGGGGCTCATCATCTACACCCACACGGAGGTCGAGCCGGAGTTCGAGGGCAACGGGGTGGGCGGCGCGCTCGTCCGCACGGCGCTGGACGCGGCCCGGGCCGAAGGCGTGAAGGTCGTGCCGCGCTGCCCGTTCGTGAAGACCTGGATCGAGCGTCACCCCGACTACGCCGACCTCGTCAAGGACAGCTGATCGGTCACGCGTCTCCCCTGGTCCCCCTGGCCCCCTGGCCGCCGGGCCGGAGCCTCGGACGGGGGCGGCGCGTGACGCACCGGTCCGGCCCGGTGGTCGTGGTGGCAGGATGCGGATCATGCTGCATCACATCGAACTCTGGGTGCCGGACCTCGGCCGGGCCGTGAGGTCATGGGGATGGCTGCTCGGGGAGCTGGGATACCAGCCCTTCCAGGAATGGGGCGCCGGCCGGAGCTGGAAGCTGGACGGCGTATATGTCGTCGTCGAGCAGTCCCCCGCGTCGACCGCTCCCTCCCATGATCGATGCCGACCGGGTCTGAATCATTTGGCCTTCGGCGTAATCGGATCCGAGAGAGTAGATGCGCTGGTCGCGGCGGCACCCGGGCATGGATGGACGCTGATGTTCACCGATCGGCATCCCCATGCGGGCGGAACCGACCATTACGCGGGTTATCTTGAGAACGAGGACGGCTTCGAGGTCGAACTCGTCGCGATCGGCGATCATTTGAGCGCGGATCGTACAGCATGATGATAAAGATCACCCGGTTGGCGCAGATTTGCCACGTCGGCTTGTCGGCGCACACCGGATCATGGCCCGATCCCTTGCTAGGCTGCAGGGAACCGTTGGAACCGGGCGTTGTCTCACCCCGGCAGGTGAGACCGTCAAGAAGTGGGGTCACACCGTGAAGAAGCTGATCGTTCTGGCGCTCGTCGCCCTGGGGGGACTGCTGGTCTGGCGCAAGGTGCAGGCTGACCGCGCCGAGCTGGACCTGTGGACCGAGGCCACCGGCAGCGAGAACTGAACAACGCTGCTACCGATTTAGGTGCTTTCATGGTCCTTGCCCAAGATGGGGAAGTAACTCCCATCAGGCTCGCCTGCCTGGATCTGGCAGGCACCACGATCGGTGATACCGCCATGGTCGAACGGGCGTTCGCCGAGGCGATCGCCACGCAGGGCATCGTGCCCGGGACCGGTGCGTACGCACGTGCCATGGTGCATGTGCACCGGTCTCGGGGCTGCCCGACGATCGAGGTCTTCCGGGGCATCTTCCCCGACAACGAGGCCCAGGCCCAGGCGGCCAACCTGACCTTCGAGCGCTCCTACGAGGGCGCCATCGGGCGCGCGGGCCTGGCTCCCCTGCCCGGCACCGTCGAGGCGCTGGAGAAGCTCCGCGCCGCCGGTGTCAAGGTCTGCCTCATCACCGGTTTCAGCCGGGGCATTCTCAGCCGCGTGCTGAGCACCCTGAGCTGGTCGGACAAGATCGACCTCGCGCTCTGCCCGGAAGACGCCGGGCGCGGCCGCCCCATGCCCGACATGGTCCTCGCCGCGGTCCTGCGCCTCGGCATCGAGGACGTCCGCCAGGTCGCGGTGGCCGGTGACTCCGAGAGCGACATGCTCTGCGGCCGGCGCTCCGGCGCTTCGGTGGTCGCCGGTGTCCTGACCGGGGTGCACAGCAAGGAACGCCTCCTCAAGGGCGGCGCCACGCACATCCTGGACTCCATCGCCGACTTCCCCACCCTGGTGTTCGGCGGCGAGCGGGTGGGGGTCCCCGTGGGTGCAGCCGCCCTCTGACGGGCTCCTCCGCACCCACCGCCTTCTGAGCGGTTGCCTGCGGGCACCGCTCTGCGGCCCCTCCGCGCCCGCTGGTGAGCCGGCGACACTGTGGTCCCGCCGGCCCGGCCGTACCGACCGCGGAGGCTGTATCGACCGCGGAGCCCGTACCGGCCGCAGAGCCCGTACCGGCCGCGGAGGTTGCGCACGGTTAGCGCTCGCAGACCACCCCGTCCCCGTCGCGGTCCTGGTACCAGCCGTATTCGGGGTCCACTCCACGCCGGTAGGGCCCGTAACCCGCGGCGTTCGCCTCACCGCACGTCCGGAAACGCGGATCGGTGCCGCCGCTCCCCGTGTCACTCCCCGTGTCGCTCGGCCGCGGTGTGGGGCGCGGCTCCGGCGTGGTCGTCGGCTTCGGCGGACTCGGAGTGCGGGTGGGGGTCGGCGCCGGCGCCGGGGTGGCCGTCCCGCCACACTTGCCCGACCAGACCCGGAGCCGCTGCCCGGCGGCTCGCTTCTCCTCCTTCTTGAGGGATTCGGTGAATCGGTCGTTCGGCGTCATGGACTTCCATTTCGCATAGCCGTACCGGAGGAGATCGTGATTGACGGAAATCCCTTCGGAATTCCAGACGTAGAGAAGGCTCAGGCCATTTCTGTCCTGCGGTTTCCTGTCGGCCAGCGTGTACGCCGTGGAGCCCGCCGGCAGCAGCTTGGCCGTCCGGGCGGCCGCCTCCTTCGCCCAGCACTCCTTCCCGCCGGGCGCGTTCACCTCCAGCACCCGCACCTTCACCGTCCTGCGGCCGAAGAGGAGAAGCAGGGTGTCGCCGTCGACGACCTTCTTGACCTTGGCCCGTACCGTCCCCTCCGGCAGAGCCGGCCCGGCGCCGGCCGGGACGGCGAAGCCCGCGGTGACGAACGTGACCATGGCGGCCAGCGTGATGGCCGTGCTCCCTCTTCTCATATGGAACTCCTGATTCCTGAGAGGACCGGACCGTCAAGCTAGCAGAATTTGGACCGTTTTAAACGGAAAATTCATAGACATAAAAGAAGTGCACTAAATTGCAATAACGGGTGGCGGATAAACGCGGAATGCAGCCCTGCCCACGAGACCTCCGACCCGCCACGGCCCGGACCCGGGGGCCGAGTGGCGCACAAGCCGGTCATGTTGCTACGGTGTACGACTGAAGCAAGCCGTAAGCGGAGCATGTGCGCAGGCCAACGGCTTGAATCTCGGGGCCTTAGCTCAGTTGGCAGAGCGCCTGCTTTGCAAGCAGGATGTCAGGAGTTCGAATCTCCTAGGCTCCACTCCTTCCCGGACACGGAAAAGCCCAGGTCAGGCACGTTGCCGTAACCTGGGCTTCGATCTTCATTCGGCCTTCTTCCGCTCCCGTGCCCGTTGCGTGCCCGATCCCTTCGCCAGGGCCCCGCGGGCGAGGTCGTCGAGCTTGCGGGCCACCTCCCGCTGCCGCTCGTCGATCCAGTCCCGCCCGTACTCCCCCAATGTGATCTTTCCTGCGTCCGGATCGGTCCACTCGTCATCGAGGATCTCCGCTTCTTTCCTGGTCAGCCAGACCTCAGCGTCGGTTTTGGCGGCGAAGGTCTCCGGTGCCGGGCGGTCCACCCCATCCGGGCCGGTGTAACGAGCCTGGAACCGGCCGGAGGGCAGTTGCCGAACGCGTCCGAAGCGTCTTTCAAGGGCGGCGCTCCGTGCCGCCATGCGGCCCGAGCTTGCGGGCCGCACGCTGCGCGTGCGGCCTGGGGGTCATTCTCGCGCGCCGCCACGTGGGCCGCGATCGGGATACGCCACCCGCCTTCACAGCCATTCCGATCCCATCACTACTGCCCTACGATCAGCCGCTGTGATGACTTTCTATGACCCCCTTCTCGTCCTGCTCCCTCTGGCCGCTCTCGGCAACGCCATATGGCGCGCCATCATGAGCCCTGGCGCCGCACTCACGATCTTCCGAGCTGGATTCTTAGGCGCCGGTGCGGCCTTGCTTCTTCTTGCTCTGGTCAGCTCATCTGGCATCTTCGGCGGTTCCTTCGCCGCCAGCTCCGAAACCCTCGATATCACGGTAAAGGCGGGATTCGGGATGATGCTCGGAGCACTCGTCTGCGCAATCGCCCAATGGCGAAAAGACAACCATGCCTCCGGCATGGGCGCTCGGCTCCGGGATGATCGCGACCAGCCGTGACCGGTGGATGGGTGGTTGAGGCGGGCGGAGTGTGCGCGCCGCACGGGGAAGACCAAGCCGTCCAACTGCTCTGCCTCGTCGATCATGACGACATGGCAATGCCCCGATGGAAACGACGGCGTCAGGACAGAAGCGGGAAGCGCTCTGTTTGAGGACCAAGCAGGGTGCGCTCGTCCCCTGTCAAGGCTCGGCGACCGGTTGCTGCGGCCAGGAACGCTTGGTCGTCCCAGTTCAAGTCGACGGGAAGTTCCATGCCGAGCAGCGCGGTGAAAACTGGCCGCATGACGTGCAGTGCAGAGGGCGTGGTCCACGGCGTCCGCTCTAGGGTCAATGCGACATCCAGTCCGTGGGCCGCGACGGAGATGACACGGGTGACGACCCAGTCGGACAGTCTCATCGCACCGCGGCCGGGGATCAGGACCACACGGTCCAGGTCTTCTTGGCTCAGTTTGGCGATCGAGTCGTGGGAAATCTCGTCGAACCACTGAGCAGCAGAGGTCGAGGCGAGGATCCTCCGGGCCAGTTCCTGGGTCTGATCGACGTTGTTTTGCCGGTAGACCTGAGTGTCTCGTTCAGGTCTGCGATAGTAATCGGCCGCACTGACGAGTGGCGCATGCGGCTCGGCATCAGGAAAGCCGGTGTCGCCGAGGCCGATGCTGGCGGTGATGTGGACGATGAGTTCCTGCATGTCCCAGGGTGGGCAGTTCGTTGGAAGCTTCAGGCATCCCGGTTCCAAATCTCGCAGGACTGCGGACAACGCCCGACTTTCTTGTGTCAGTGCAACCAACGCATCGCGGCCGGACATCGGACCCCCTTGACCATCGACATATCCCATGAATGCCGATCATTCCAGGACGAAAGGACCCGTGAGGGGCGGAGCAGCTAAAGCGGAGCAGCTAAATAGGCGCGGCGTGCCCACGGAGCAGGTACGCAGGAGTGGAACAGATGCATTGAGAACCGAAAACGATCATGATCGGCAGTGAGACAAACGGCAAGATTCATCAGATCCAATGAGACTTCCTTGCCTCCGATGAGGAGGACAATTGGATGATCCTCGTCCAGCTCCAGCCAGCAACCTGATCCTGGGGCGTACTCTGCACCTGTGCCCTTCCGCGGATCCCGTGGTCGGGAGCCGGGGGAGCCTCAGCGTGTCAGATGTGTCGCTCTCCTGGGACGAGCCGCGTCTGGTCACCTGCCGGCAACTGGCGAGCGTGATCGTCGTGCCATCAAGGGCGGTCAGCATTCGAATCTCCTGGGCTCACTCATGCGAAAGCCCAGGTGAGGGATGGCTTCCCCATCAGGCCCGGGTGAGCTCTGTCGCGGGACGCCGTCACCGCGGCGGACTGCGGACCATCCCTAACTGCGGACCATCGCTAGTGGAAAATGACCGCGCAGCCGGTCGCGATGCTGGCCCGGCACGCCTCATGCAGGGCGAGCCACACCACGGATTCGATCTCGAACGGTGCGCTCTCCGGCAGCGCGAACACCCGGGAGGCTTCGGCGTCCGACAGGGACCCGTCCTTCTCGATCTGGATGCCGATCACCGGAGCGCACTCGCGCAACTCCGCCAGAAGACGGTGACTTGATCCGACCATCCCGCCTCCGGCGATCCCCGCGTCATCGGACAGGAAGAGCGGGTCGTGGAAGTCGACCGGAACGTAGTAGCCGTCGCAGTCGGAGTGGCAGAGCAGGTGTGAGTAGAGCTTGAGGATCTCGTCTTCGACCTTGTAGTGGTCCCGGGAGAGTTCTTCCTGGCCGGAGATCGGTGTCACCGGCTCCTCTCTTCTCATGAGGGCGAAAACTCTACGCAGATAGTGCAGGTACCCGTAGGGGAACGAAGCCGCATGGCTGCGCATGAACGGCGGAGTGCTCTCCGGCCCGTGCCGGACCGGTTCCTCCGGCTGACGCCATGTCACCCCTTCCTGCATCAGGGCCGTACTCAGCCTGTGCATCTCCGCGCGGTAGTGCGTGATGCCTTCTTCGTCGCTCGCCCACGACTCGATTCCCACAGATATGCCAAGACCCATGCGGTAGAACGTAGCTCTCCCATGTGAGCTGTCGTGAATCGCCCTGAGTCCGCCGCGATCACACATCACCGGACAGCGTCCGCCGCGTGACCAGGGCCGGGAGCCCTCTACGGCGTGACGGCTCCCGTTTGCAGGCAGGATGTCAAGGCAGGATGTCAGGAGCTCGGTAGATCATCGCGGCGCGCGTGCTGGAGACGAGGGCTCAACCAACGATCCGACCTCGGCGGTCCCGTGTTCGTCGAAGGCCCGGAACACTCGCACGGTTGGGTCTGGTGCCCCATCGTCCCGAAGGCGATCGGTGAGGAGGAAGTCAGCCAGTTCGAACTCAGAAGCGTGCTCGTCCCCGCTCAGGAAGAAGGCCCCGCCGGCGAGCTCAGGATCCCAGCCATGTGTCAAGGCGTGGTCGATGACCCTCCGCACGTCCTTGGGGGTCGGATAGGTGGAGTCGGTCGCACAGCCCCACGGCAAGACCGCCTTTGACAACAGATCCGCCTGGAGCACACGGCTGTTCTTCCCGGCACCCCAAACCCGCAGGCGGACACACCTGTGACACTCATGCTCACCGGACACGTGGTGGATCTGGCCCGTCCATACGAACTCTCGCCCGCCCGCATACAGCTTCCGCAACCGCGCCCGCACGCCGCCCGCCTCACCTCATCGGCCGGGTTGAAGCCTACGACTGCTCACCCGCGTACTGTGCGCGCATTTGCTCGTTTTCCTGGCGCGCGGGTGGCGGCCTCCGGTGAAGCGGCGGTGCTCCGCGCCGCCGCGAGACCGCGCCCGCCCGGCGTCCCGGCATCGGGATGGGAGGGCGGCTCGACCGTCGGCAGCGCAGGTCGTTCCATGACGCTGCCGTGCCGTGCCGTGCCGAGCCGCTGGTTGCTACGGTCCCAGGGCGGTCGGCCGGTAGGCCGGTGCCTGGTCTACGGCCTGCCTGGTCTACGGCCTGCCTGGTCTACGGCCTCCTGCATCGTCAACGCGTGTTCCGGTGCCCGTTCCTCCTGGCCAGGGACGGGCACCGATGGGCTGCGGTGAGTTCACGCGGACTTGCGGAGACCGGCGAACTGCAGGCCGGTGAAGCCGGCGACCACCACGGCCTGGACGATCACGAGTGCGATGCCCAGGTTGGTCAGCGGGAACCAACCGGCGATGAGCAGCTCCGCGCTCGCGACGACCCAGGCGACGTTGACGGCCATCACGATGCCCACGGCGGCCTTGCTCATCGTCGCCCGGGAGGCGAGGAGGAGCAGGGCGGCTGCCCAGGCGACCAGGAACGCACCGATGGGGTACAGGAAGGCGGCGGGGAGGCCGAACAGCTCGCCGAAGATCGCCGCAACGACGACGTAGACGACTCCGTTGGCGCCCGAGCCCATCGCATCCTGCTTGAGGGCGAAGCGGAGCAGCTTGGCGTCGGCGACGGTCTTGACGGTGCTGGCGACGGTGGCCATTTGGGAGTTCCCTTCGCAGTGCTGACATGCGTGTGATCACGAAGCTACGCAGGTCCGCACAGCCCCGAATCAGTCATCGTGACGGTAGGTTCCTGAACGTGCTGTACGGGCGATCTAGGGAACAAGCGGACATCGAACGGCTCCTGGCGGAGGCCAGGGCCGGCCAGAGCGGGACTCTTGTCATCCGCGGCCAGGCGGGCATCGGTAAGTCGGCGCTCCTGCACCATGCCGCCGCGCGGGCGGAAGACATGCGAGTGCTGCGCGGCGTCGGCATCGAGTCCGAGGCCGAGTTGCCCTTCGCCGCGCTTCATTCCCTTCTCCGCACCGGGCTGGGCCGGATCCGCACACTGCCGGACGCGCAGGCCACCGCGCTCAGCGGGGCCTTGGGCCTGGGCGACGTCGCGCCGGAGAACCGGTTCCTGGTCGGGTTGGCCACGCTGAGTCTTCTCTCCGAGATCGCAGGGGATGGCGCGCTGCTCTGTCTCATCGATGACGCACAGTGGTTCGACCAGGCGTCCATCGACGCGCTGTTGTTCGCCGCCCGCCGCCTCGACGCTGAAGGCGTCGCCATGATCTTCGCCGCTCGAGAGGGTTTCCCCGCCGCAGGGCTGTCCGAGCTCCGGCTGGGCGGGTTGGACGATGCCGCCGCCGCTGCCCTGCTTCCGGATGCCCTTCCGCCACAGGTGCGGGAACGTCTCATCGAGGAAGCGGACGGCAACCCTCTGGCGCTCATCGAACTGCCCGCCGCGCTCACCGCCGAACAGCGCGCCGGGCGATTGTCGCCGGTGGGTGCGATGCCCGTCGCCGATCGAGTTCAGGAGATGTTCCGGAACCAGATAGCCGCGCTTCCCGAGGCGGCGCGCACCGCGCTGCTGATCGCGGCGGCGGACGGGTCCGGTGAGCTTGAGACCGTGGTGGGTGCGGGTGCCTCCCTCCAGGGCCTCGAATCAGCCGAGCGGAACCGCCTGATGGAGATCAGGGGGACGACCATCGGTTTCCGTCATCCCCTCATCAGGGCCGCCGCCTACCAGAGCGCGCCGGTCACCCGGCGCCTTGCCGTACATCGAGCCCTCGCCGACGCCCTGACCGCCTCGGTCGCCGTGGATGCGGCCGACCGGCGGGCGTGGCACCTGGCCTCCGCCGTGCTCGGCACTGACGAGGGAGTCGCGCGAGAGTTGGAGGAGGTGGCGGAACGGGCGCGTACTCGCGGTGGCTACGCCGCGACCGCGGCCGCCTACGAGCGTGCTGCCGAGCTCACCGCCGATCCGGTGCGGCGATCGGGACGGCTGGCCGCTGCCGCGTTGGCAGCAAGCGATGCCGGGCTGATGGGGCGTGCGGCCGCGCTCGCTGACAGCGCCACGCCTGACGTGGATGACCCCATCGTGATCAGCGCGCTGATCCAGGTACGTGCCCATCGCGAATTCGAGCAGGGCACACCGCTCGCGGCGGGCCGGATCGTCATGGACGGTGTTCCTCGGGTGATGGCCAGTTCCTCCGAGCGGGCCACCTGGCTGCTGGTGGAGGCCATCCGCTGCGCCTGGTCCGCCGGTGACGCGGGGCTGGCCGAGGAGGCGGCCGCCAGCCTCCGCGTGCTCCCGGAGATCGACTCGCCGCTGGTCTGCGGGGCGCTTGGGCTGACCCGCCTGCTGAGCGGTGACATCGGAGGTGGGACCAAGCTCATGGGCGAGGCGGTCGACGGACATGCGCTTGCCGAGCTGGGAGTGCCTGGGC